>NZ_JBLEBI010000338.1:0-2772 GCF_047340315.1 Streptomyces sp. AF1A | reverse complement strand
GGGGCCGCGGGTGTGGGGCTGGTCTCAGACGGCGACCGTCTCGCCCGGCAGGGACAGGTCCACGGCGATGGCGTGGTCGCCCCCGGAGTGCGTCGCCATGGAGGCGCGCGGGCCGTGGCCGGAGGCCTTCGCGGCCAGGACGTAGGCGCCCTGCGCGGGGACGGCGAGGGCGTAGGTGCCGTCCTCGGCCGACACGGTGGCGCCCGCCTGGCGGCCCCGCCGGTCGATCAGCGTGACCTTGGCCCGGGCGACCGGAGCGCCGGTGGCGTCCAGCACGCGGCCGCGGAAGGCGCGCAGCACCTCCTCGGCGCGCTGCAGGTTCTCCTCCTCCTCGCTGCTCACCCGCAGCTGCGCGTGCCGGTCCGGGCGGGCGGCCTTCGGCAGGAACAGCGCGAGCAGCAGGCCCACCGCCACGGCGGCCGTGGCGATCAGGAAGGAGACGCGGAAGCCGTGCATGGTCGGGATCGCGACGCCGCCCACGGTGTGCGCGGTGTTGGCCAGCACCATGCCGATGACGGCGCTGGACACCGAGGTGCCGATGGACCGCATCAGGGTGTTGAGGCCGTTGGCCGCGCCCGTCTCCGAGGCCGGGACCGCGCCGACGATCAGCGCGGGCAGCGAGGAATAGGCGAGGCCGATGCCCGCGCCGAGGATCACGGACGTGACGATCGTCTGCCAGGCCGCGTCCATCAGGCCGAGCCCGCCGCCGTAGCCGATGGCGATGATCAGCAGACCGGTGATCAGGGTGACCTTGGGCCCGAAGCGGGCGGACAGCCGGGCGTACACCGGCGCGGTGAACATCATCGTCAGGCCCAGCGGGGCCACGCACAGACCGGCCACGACCATCGACTGGCCGAGGCCGTAGCCGGTGGCCTTCGGCAGCTGGAGCAGCTGGGGCAGGACCAGCGAGACGACGTAGAAGGCGACGCCGACCATGATCGACGCGAGGTTGGTGAAGAGCACGGCGGGGCGGGCGGTGGTGCGCAGGTCGACCAGCGGCGCCTGGACGCGCAGCTCGAACAGGCCCCACAGCAGGAGCACGACGACGGACGCGCCGAACAGGCCGAGCGTGGTGCCCGAGGACCAGCCCCAGTCGCTGCCCTTGGTGATGGGCAGCAGGAGCAGGACCAGGCCGGCGGAGAGACCGGTGGCGCCGAGCAGGTCGAAGGAGCCCTCCGCCCGCATCGGGGACTCGGGCACGACGAGAAGGGTGAGGGCGATGGCGAGCACGCCGAGGCCGGCGGCGCCGTAGAACAGCACGTGCCAGTTCGTGTGCTGCGCGACCAGGGCCGCGGCGGGCAGCGCGAGACCGCCGCCGACGCCGATCGAGGAGCTCATCAGGGCCATCGCCGAGCCGAGCCGCTCGCGCGGCAGCATGTCCCGCATCAGGCCGATGCCGAGCGGGATCGCGCCCATGGCGAAGCCCTGCAGGGTACGGCCGACGATCATGGTGAGCAGCTGGCTGGTGACCGCGCTGACCAGGGCGCCGACCACCATCACGGCGAGGCTGAGCACCAGCATGCGCCGCTTGCCGTACAGGTCGCCGAGCCGGCCCATGATCGGGGTGGCCACGGCGCCGGACAGGAGGGTCGAGGTCAGCACCCAGGTCGCGTTGCTGGGGGCGGTGCTCAGCAACTGCGGCAGGTCCTTGATGACCGGCACGAGCAGGGTCTGCATCACCGCGACCACGATGCCCGCGAAGGCGAGCACCGGGACGACGGGCCTGCTCGCGCTCCGTGCCGGCCGGTCGGTCGTCGTATGGGTCATTGAGTGAGGCCTCCCGTTGACATGAGTGCCCGGTAAACCTCGTATGCACAGGCAACTATTCCGTTGCTTCGAGTGCCTAACGAATCTTTGACCGTTCCTTGGGTTTCTGATCCCTTGTCAGGGGAGGGGGAGTCGGTGGAACACGTTCCCGTCTCCCGTCTCCCGGCCGTGGACCGGAGAAGTGGTCTCCCGGCTGTGGACCGGAGGGCCGGTCTCCCGGCTGTGGACCGGAGGGCCGGTCTCCCGGCTGTGGACCGGAGGGCCGGTCTCCCGGTCGTGGGCCAAAGGACCGGCGGCTCACAGCCACCCCTGCTGCCGGGCCTCCCGCACCGCCTCCGTGCGGTTGCGGGTGCCCGTCTTGCCGATCGCCGAGGACAGGTAGTTGCGCACGGTCGACTCGGAGAGATGGAGCCGGCCGGCGATGTCGGCGACCGTCGCGCCGTCCACCGACGCCTTCAGCACGTCGCACTCCCGGGCCGTCAGCGGATTCGGCCCGGCGCTGAGCGCCGCCGCGGCCAGCGCCGGATCGACCACGGTCTCTCCCGCGAGCACCCGCCGGATCGCCGCTGCCAGCTCCTCCACCGGCCCGTCCTTGACGAGGAAACCCGCCGCGCCGGCCTCCATGGCCCGGCGCAGATAGCCGGGCCGGCCGAAGGTGGTGAGGATCAGCACCCGGCAGTCGGGCGCCCGCTCGCGCAGCTCGGCCGCCGCGTCCAGGCCGCTGATGCCCGGCAGTTCGATGTCCAGGAGCGCCACGTCCGGCCGGTGGTCGAGCACGGCGTCCACGATGGCGTCGCCCGAGGACAGCTGCGCCACGACCTCGATGTCCTCCTCCATGCCCAGCAGCAGGGCGAGGGCGCCGCGCATCATGCCCTGGTCCTCGGCGAGCAGGACCCGGATCGACGTGGCGGTCCGGCCGCCCCGGGGCGTCTCGTTCATGGCCACAGAGTACGGCCGGCCGACGCGGCGGGGCGCCTACCCACCGCCCCCACGCCGGCCCACCCG
>NZ_JBLEBI010000337.1:0-2791 GCF_047340315.1 Streptomyces sp. AF1A | reverse complement strand
GGGCGGCGCCCCAGTCGTGGCTCAGCGTCTCGACCAGGAACAGCCCGCGCCCGTGCTGGTCGTCGGGGCCGGCCCGGCGCGCCACCGGCAGCGCGGCGCCGCCCTCCTGGTCCTCCACCTCGATGCGCACCCGGTCCGCGGTGCCGTGCAGCCGGCAGGCGATCCGTTCGCCGGCCGCGTGCACGAGCGCGTTGGTGACCAGTTCGGAGGTCACGAGGACGGCGTCGTCCCGGACGGGGTCCGGCACGCCCCAGGCGGTCAGCAGATCCCGTACGACACGGCGGGCCACGCCGACGGCCGCGGGCAGCGTCGGCAGGTCGAAGCCGGCGGAGCCGGGCAGCGGGGCCCCGGAGGCGAGCCGGTCGGGGCCGTCGGGCCCAGGGAGTCGACCGAGGCGCTCGCCTCCGGGTGGTCTCGGGACGCCGGCGGGCTCCGGCGGACGGTGCGCATCCTTCCGCGCCTGCGCGGCCGGGCGTGGTGCGCCCGCGTCCTCCTCGGCCTGCTGTGGGGCCGGCACCGAGGGGAGCCGTAACTGACCCTCCTCGTCGGGCGATCGATCCGGTCCGACGTCCTCGGACAGACCCTGGAGCGGTCGGGGGAGGGAGGGCGGAACCATCGCCGTGCGCCTTTCGGCCTCGCGTGGGGGGTGTGCGGGTACGGGTCTGCCGGCCACTCGTGCAACAGACGGCACACCCCGCCTCGTACGAGGCCGTGGTGCGGCCCGGTCTCCCCCAACCCGGCCACGCCGTCTGCTCCTTGGATCGGCCGAAGCAGTGAGTCCACTGTGGCACCCGCCAACAATCGCTCGCAACCTGCAAGTTGAAAATTTCAAACGGACAAGTGCATGCTGCTTCCGCCAGGAACCGATCGCTCGATGTCATGTACGCGATCGTGTGCGAGGGTGACCCTGATACCTGCTGCGAGGGGGTGGGGTGTGACCGCGGAGGCCGACTGGGGCGGCGCCCCCTCCGTCCTGCGCATGATCCTCGGCCGGCGGCTGGAGGAGCTGCGGACCCGGGCCGGCCTCGGTTAAGCCGAGCGGGCGCCGTCATCGGGGTCAGCCACTCCACGATCCGCCGCATGGAGGCCGCCAAGGTGGCCCGGCTGCGGCTCACGGACGTCGAGAAGCTCCTCCAGGTCTACGGCGTCACCGACCAGCGGGAGCTCGACACCTTTCTGCAGTCCTTGCGCGAGGCCAACAGGCGCGGCTGGTGGCACACCTACCGCGACGTCATGCCCGACTGGTTCGCCGCCTACCTCAGCCTGGAACAGGCCGCGCTGCAGATCCGCGCCTACGAGAACCAGTTCGTGCACGGCCTGCTGCAGACCGAGGACGACGCGCGCGCCCTGCTCGGCGCGGGCGCTCCGCACGCTCCGCCGGGGCCGCCGAACGCCGGCGCGGTCGCCCGCAAGCCGTGACCGACCCGGGGCCGGGGTCCGACCCACCTCCCGGACCCCGGCCCCGTTCCGCCGCCGCACGCGGGGGACGGGACCGCGCCCCGGCCGGTACCGTGAGCCCGTGTACGCCACCCGAGTCACCCGCCACGTGCAGGCGCCGCCGCGGTCCGTCTACCGGGCCCTGACCGACCCGGAGGCGATCGCGGCCTGGCGGGTTCCGGACCACATGACCGCCCACGTCCACGTCTTCGAGGCGCGGGAGGGCGGCGCCTTCCGCGTGTCCCTCAGCCACGACGACGGCAGCGGCACGGGCAAGTCGGGTGACGGCACCGACACCTACCGCGGCCACTTCGCCGCGCTCGTCCCGGACAGCCAGGTCGTCGAGGTGCTCGCATTCGAGACCGACGACGCCGCCCTGGCCGCCCCCATGACCCTGACGACGACGCTCACCCCGGCCGGCGGCGGCACGGACGTGGAGATCCTGCACGAGGGCGTCCCCGACGGCATCCCCCGCGAGGACAACGAACGGGGCACCCGCATGGCCCTCGACCGGCTCGCCCGCCTGGTGGCGGACCACCGCGCCGTGTGATGGCCGGATCGGCGCGCAAACGGGCCTGAATGCGACGCAACCTTCTCCGTGCCGCCACATGGCGTGAATTCACCCGAATGCAGCGGAACCACCCCGGTGAAAACGCGGTCTTAAGGTCCGTCGGCGGCCGGGATCGGTCCGGCCGCACATAAACCGGGGGAAATGAAAGACATGCCCATTCACCACCGAAAGACCCTGCTCACCGCCGTCGCCCTCACCGCGGGCCTCAGCCTGGCGGCCGTGACGCCCGCCCTCGCGGGTGCCTCCGCGAGCCACACCACGCGCGCCGCGGCGGTGTCCTCCGCCCAGGGCGACCCGCGCAACGCCACGCAGCACGTGGCCGACTTCTACGGCGCCTACATCGACGCCGTCTGGGCCACGGACGACAAGTCCGCCGGCGCCGCCCTCAAGGCACTGCGCGGCTTCTACCTCTCCGCGGCCGCCCAGAAGAAGGTCGCCGCCTTCGAGAAGAAGGAGCACGCCGACGGCATCCTGTTCGCGCAGAACGTCCCGGTGAAGTGGCGGGTCGCCTACACCGGTTCGGGCACGGGCCACGCCACCAGCCGGGTCACGCTGACCTGGGGCGACGGGCCGCACGCCGAGGTCAGCCGGATCGACGTCCAGTCCGATCTGAAGACGCTGAAGATCACCGCGCTGAAGCCGGTCCGCTGAGACGGGGACGGGCGTGCGGTCCCGCCCCGCCCCACTCGGGGCGGGGCCCGCGCCCGCGGCGCACCTCGCTGACAGGGCGGCAGCCGGGAGTAGAACGCGACGGCCGAGTGCCGGCCGTGGCCGACTCGCGCG
>NZ_JBLEBI010000336.1:0-2805 GCF_047340315.1 Streptomyces sp. AF1A | reverse complement strand
GGATGGCTGTGGGGCGCCTTCCAACTGTTCATCGCGGCTGCCTTCGCCGCCTTCTGGCGGGGCCGCCGCTTCGGGCCCCTCGTGCCCGAACGGCTCCCCGTCGTGATCCGCGCCTCCGAGACCGCCGAAGGCCGCGCCCGCCTCTACCGCAAGGCCAACGCCCGCGACCGCGCGGCCACCGCTCTTCGCTCCGCCACCCGCACCCGCCTCGCCCCCCTCGTCGGCGTCCCCCTCGCCCAGGCGCACACGCCCGAGGCCCTGCTCCCTGCCCTGTCCACCCACCTCGCCGGCGACGGGCAGACCCTGCACTCCCTCCTCTTCGGACCGCCGCCCGGCGACGACGCGGCCCTCATCGCACTGACCGACCAACTCGACGCCCTCGAAAGAGAGGTACGCCGTCCATGATGGACCCGACCACTGACAACGCCGGGCAGACCGGGGACGCGGACGCCGCCCGCGCCTCCCTCGAGGCCCTGCGCGCCGAGATCGCGAAAGCCGTGGTCGGCCAGGACCCCGCCGTGACCGGCCTCGTCGTCGCCCTCCTGTGCCGCGGACACGTCCTGCTCGAAGGAGTCCCCGGAGTCGCCAAGACGCTGCTCGTCCGCGCCCTCGCCTCCGCCCTCGAACTCGACACCAAGCGCGTCCAGTTCACCCCCGACCTCATGCCGAGCGACGTCACCGGCTCCCTCGTCTACGACACCCGCACCGCCGAGTTCTCCTTCCAGCCCGGCCCGGTCTTCACCAACCTCCTCCTCGCGGACGAGATCAACCGCACCCCGCCCAAGACCCAGTCCTCCCTTCTGGAGGCCATGGAGGAACGCCAGGTCACGGTCGACGGCACCCCCCGCCCGCTCCCCGACCCGTTCCTGGTCGCCGCGACCCAGAACCCGGTCGAGTACGAGGGCACCTACCCCCTCCCCGAGGCCCAACTGGACCGGTTCCTGCTCAAACTGACGATCCCTCTGCCGTCCCGGCAGGACGAGATCGACGTGCTCACCCGCCACGCCTCGGGCTTCAACCCGCGCGACCTGCGTGCCGCCGGCGTACGCCCCATCGCGGGACCCGCCGACCTGGAGGCGGCCCGCGCCGCGGTCGCGAAGACCACCGTCTCCCCCGAGATCACGGCTTACGTCGTCGACATCTGCCGCGCCACCCGCGAATCGCCCTCCCTCACGCTGGGCGTGTCCCCGCGCGGCGCCACCGCCCTCCTCGCGACCTCGCGCGCCTGGGCCTGGCTGACGGGCCGGGACTACGTCATCCCCGACGACGTGAAAGCCCTCGCCCTGCCGACGCTGCGCCACCGCATCCAGCTGCGTCCCGAGGCGGAGATGGAGGGCGTGACGGCCGACTCGGTGATCAACGCGATCCTCGCCCACGTCCCGGTCCCCCGCTGATGGCACTCACCGGACGCGCCGCCCTCCTCGCGGCCCTCGGCTCGCTCCCCGTCGGCATCCTGGAACCCGGCTGGACCGGCATCCTCGCGGTCAACGGTTCGCTGGCCCTGGCCTGCGCCTGCGACTACGCCCTCGCGGCCCCCGTACGACGTCTCCTCCTCGCCCGCTCCGGTGACACCTCCATCCGTCTCGGCGAGACCGCCGATGTCACGCTCACCATCACCAACCCGTCGCGCCGCCCCCTGCGCGCACACCTGCGGGACGCCTGGCCGCCCAGCAGTTGGCAGCCCGGCACGGAGGTCGAGTCCTCCCGCCACCGCCTGAGCGTCCCCCCGGGAGAGCGCAGGCGCGTCACGACCCGGCTGCGTCCCACCCGCCGAGGCGACCGCCTGGCCGACCGCGTGACGATCCGTTCCTACGGCCCCCTCGGCCTGTTCTCCCGCCAGGGTGCCCACAAGGTGCCCTGGTCCGTACGGGTTCTGCCGCCCTTCACCAGCCGCAAGCACCTCCCGTCGAAACTCGCCCGTCTGCGCGAGCTCGACGGCCGCACCAGCGTGCTGACCCGCGGTGAGGGAACGGAGTTCGACAGCCTGCGCGAGTACGTCCCGGGAGACGACACCCGCTCGATCGACTGGCGAGCCACGGCCCGGCAGTCCGCGGTCGCCGTCCGCACCTGGCGCCCGGAGCGCGACCGCCACATCCTGCTCGTGCTGGACACCGGCCGCACCTCCGCCGGCCGGGTGGGAGACGCACCACGCCTGGACGCCGCCATGGACGCGGCACTGCTGCTCGCGGCCCTCGCCTCCCGCGCCGGCGACCGCGTGGATCTCCTCGCGTACGACCGCCGTGTACGGGCCCGGGTCCAGGGCCGCTCGGCCGGCGACGTCCTGCCGTCCCTCGTCAACGCGATGGCCACGCTCGAACCGGAACTCGTGGAGACCGACAGCAGAGGTCTCACCGCCACGGCTCTCCGCACGGCACCTCGGCGTTCCCTGATCGTGCTGCTGACGACACTCGACGCCGCGCCGGTGGAGCAGGGCCTGCTTCCCGTGCTGCCTCAGCTCACCCAACGCCACACAGTCCTGATGGCCGCAGTGGCGGACCCGCACATCGCCCGCATGTCGAAGGCTCGCGGCACCACCGAGTCGGTCTACGAGGCCGCGTCGGCGGCTCAGGCGCAGCGCGAACGTCAGCACACCGCGGACCAGTTGCGCCGGCATGGAGTGACGGTGGTGGATGCGACCCCGGATGACCTTGCGCCGGCCCTGGCGGACGCCTACCTGGCATTGAAGGCGGCCGGTCGGCTCTGAGCTCCTTCGGGGAGAAAGAATCTCTCCCCGAAGGAGCTCAGAGACCCCTGAAACGCGGGAAACCCCGCACCGAAATGGTGCGGGGTTTCCCCTCAAAAATT
>NZ_JBLEBI010000335.1:0-2825 GCF_047340315.1 Streptomyces sp. AF1A | reverse complement strand
CCTCGGCCCGGAGCGCGAGGTGCTCGACGTCTTCGCCGAACTGGGCCGCCGCCACCCCGAGCACCACCACGCCCACCACCTGCTCGTCGCCCGGCTCGCCGAACGGCCCGCGGGCGGCCGGACCGACTCCCACGAGGTGTACGACCTCGCCGAGCAGGCCGCCGCCCGGGCCCCCGCCGACTCCCCGCTGGCCCTGCTGCCGGTGGTCGCCCACGCCGAGCGCTACCGGGTCCTCGCCGCGAGCGGCCTGGCCCCGGCCGACCCCGCCGCCTCCGGCCACTGGTCCGGGCCGCGGGCCCGCCGGATGCTGCGCGCCTGCTTCGACTGGTGGCTGGAGTGGGAGCACGACGACCACCCCCGCCGCCACGTCGACCTCAACCACCTCGCGTTCGCCCTGTCCTGCGCCGGCCGCCCCGCCGAGGCCGCGGCCCTGTTCCGGCGCGTCGGCGCCCATGCCACCCGCGAGCCCTGGTCCTACCCCCGCCAGGACCCCTGGGAGGCCTTCCGCGCGGCCCGCGCCCGCGCGTTTCTGAGGACGGCGTAAGAAGTCATTACGGATCCCTGACCACTGTCCGGTTTCCCTGGCCCCCGAGGGCCGCGAGTGTTCGAATGAATGCGTGAACTCTGGACAATCGGAGGAGCGCGACGGCACCCCGATCGGCCGCCGCGTCTTCCTCGGCACTCTCGGTCTGGGCGCGCTCGGCGTGCTCGCCGCGCCGACCCTGCAGCGCGGCATGGAGGGCTTCCTGGGCAGCGTCTCCGGCAAGGATCCGACGGGCCTGACCGGCCTGCTGCCCAACGGCGGCGGCTTCCGCTTCTACTCCGTCGCCGCCTCCGTCCCGCACAAGGACGCCACCGACTACCGACTCACCGTCGACGGCCTGGTCGACCACCCGCGCACCTACTCCCTGGCCGACCTGCGCGCCCTGCCGCAGACCCGGTTGGTCAAGGACGTCCAGTGCGTCACCGGGTGGCGGGTGCCCGGCACCGCCTTCGAGGGCGTACGGCTCTCGGCGCTGCTGGACGCCGCCGGGGTCCACCCCTCCGCCAAGGCACTGCGCTTCACCTGCTTCGACGGCACCTACTCCGAGAGCCTCACCCTGGACCAGGCACGCCGCCCGGACGTTCTGGTCGCCCTGCGCATGCAGGACAAGGAGGTGTCCTACGAGCACGGCGGCCCGGTCCGCCTCTACGTCGCCCCCATGTACTTCTACAAGTCGGCCAAGTGGCTCTCCGGCATCACCGTCACCGACCGGGTCAAGCCCGGCTACTGGGAGAACCTCGGCTACGACGTCGACGCCTGGGTCGGCCGGTCGAACGGACGCACCGATGAGCCTACGAGCTGACACCCGGGCCCCGGCCGGCGCGCGGATCCACCGCTTCAGCCGCGCCGAACGCTGGGTGCACCGTACGACGGCCGTCCTGATGGGCGTGTGCGTGGTGACCGCGGCCGTCCTCTACATCCCCCAGCTCGCCGTCCTGGTCGGCCGCCGGGAACTGGTCGTCCGCATCCACGAGTGCGCCGGGCTCGCCCTCCCCGTCCCGGTACTGCTGGGCCTGGCCTCCCGCGCCTTCCGCCGCGACCTGCGCTTCCTGAACCGCTTCGGCCCGCACGACCGGATCTGGCTGCGCGCCGCACTGGTCCGCGACAAGCGCCGCTCCTCCCGGCCGGCGGGCAAGTTCAACGCCGGTCAGAAGGTGTATGCGGCCTGGATCGCCGGGGCGACCCTGGTCATGCTCGGCACGGGCCTGCTGATGTGGTTCACCCACCTGGCGCCGCTCGTGTGGCGTACGTCGGCGACCTTCGTCCACGACTGGCTGGCCCTGACCATCGGCGTCGTCCTGGCGGGCCACATCGGCATGGCACTGGGCGATCCGGAGGCGAGACGGGGGCTGCGGACGGGCACGGTGAGCCGGGAGTGGGCGAAGCGGGAGCATCCGCTGTGGCGGCCCTGACTCCTCGACCGCGGGGGTAGTTCGGGGGGCGGCTCGGCGGGCGGGCGGGCTGCGTGGCGTGGTGGTGGGTGTGTGGGTGTGGCGACCACGGCTCCCCCGAGAGCGGGGGCGGTTCGGCGGGGCGGGCCGCGGTGTGGTGGTGGGCGTGTCGCCGGGGTGGCCCGGGACTTCTGGATTGCGGGGGCAGCGTGCGGGCGGCCGCAGGCCACGCTGCTGGGCACCGTGCCCCGGCGGTCCCGACTCCCGAACGCGGCACCTGCAGGGCGCCCGCTGCGACGGATCCTAGCCGGCGAACTCCAGCAGTACCTTGCACGACCGTGTCCGGTCGGCGGCCAGGGCGAACGCGTCCCGGGCCTGCGCCACGGGTACCACCGCGCTGACCAGCCCGTCGAACTCCCCGCGGGCCGCGAGCAGTTCCAGGGCCTCGTCGAACTCGCCGGCGAAGCGGAACGCGCCCCGCAGCTCGATCTCGCGGCTCACCACCAGGTTTCCGGCGAACGGGCTCGGGCCCGGCGGCAGCATCCCGAGCTGGACGACGACGCCGCCGCGCCGCACCAGCCGCAGACAGGTGTCGAGCCCGGCCGCCACTCCGGACGCCTCGACGGCCACGTCCACGTCCTTCGGCCACCCGGCGTCGTCCGGGTCGTCGGCCCGTACCAGCGTGTCGGCCCCGGCGACGGCCGCGTACCCGAGCGCCTCCGGCACCAGGTCGGTCGCCGTCACCCGGGCGGCGCCCGCCGCCCTCGCCGCCGCGACGACCAGGCACCCGATCGGCCCGGCCCCGGTCACCAGCACATGGCGGCCCGTCACGTCCCCGGCCCGGCGCACCGCGTGCAGCGCCACGGACAGCGGCTCGGCGAGCGCCGCCC
>NZ_JBLEBI010000334.1:0-2827 GCF_047340315.1 Streptomyces sp. AF1A | reverse complement strand
GTCCCAGCGCCTTGTGCCCGGTGGTCATGCCCCGGGTCCAGGACGGCAGACGGGTCCGGGGTGAGCCCGTGAACGCCGGTGACAGCCCCGGGACGGTCGGGTGGGAGGCTGCCGCGCCCCCGGTCCGGGCCGGCACGGAAACCGCCGTGGCACCGGGCGCCGTCGACAGCGGCACGCACCCGGACGTGTCCCGCCCGGACCCGAGCCGGCGGAGCAACTCCTCTGCGTCGTACGGCCGTTCCTCGGGACGCTTGGCCAGCAGGTCGAGGATGACGCGGTCGAGGTGGGCGGGCAGGTCGGGACGCCGTTCGCGCGGGGGCCGGGGCAGGGTGTCGCGGTGGCCGACGAGGACCGCCCAGGTGTCCCCCAGGTCGAACGGCGGTGACCCGGTGGCGATTTCGTACAGCACGCAACCCAGCGAGTACAGGTCGCTGCGCCGGTCGACCGCGTCGCCGCCGATCTGCTCCGGCGACATGTAGTGCGGGGTGCCGAGCGCGACTCCGGCGGTCAGCCGGGCCGTGAAACCGATGTCCTCGCCGAGGCGGGCGATGCCGAAGTCGCAGATCTTCACGGTGCCGTCGGACAGCCGCACGAGGTTGGCGGGTTTCAGGTCCCGGTGCACCACGCCCTGCCGATGCGTGTGGGCGAGGGCCGCGGCGACCTGGCCGGCGATGTCGAGCACGTCGTGCACGGGCAGCGGATGCCCGTGGCTGTCCTCCAGCAACCGGCTCAGGTCACGGCCCTGCAGCAGTTCCATGACCAGATACGGCACCCCGTCGAACTCGCCGAAGTCGTGGACCACGGTCACTCCCGGGTGCGAGAGCGCGGCGGCCACCCGGGCCTCCCGGCGGAACCGCTCCCGCAGCGCGCGGGTGGCCGACGGATCGTCGTACGGGGCGAGCGGCTTGAGGCATTTGACCGCGACCGGCCGGCCCAGCGACTCGTCCCGGGCCCGCCACACCTCGCCCATCCCGCCCCGGCCGATCAGCTCGAGCAGCCGGTACCGGCCCTGGACCAGCCTGTTCTCCCCCATAGCGATCCGCCGCCCCCGTCGCCGTCCGCCCCGCCCCGAAGAGCCCTCACCGCGCCGCGCCGGCCGCCCGCCTCGGCCCGGTCCGTGCCGCACTCCCCCGCCCGTCCAGTATGGCGGCCTATCGCCCGAGTTTGTACGGTGCCGGCCGGGCGTCCGGACCGAGCCGCGCCATCGCGCGCAGAATGTGTTTGGGCGGCAGCTGCCAGCGCACCCGTGCGGGAATCCGCCGCAGCAGGGCGCCGGTCGTCCGCAGCCGACGGGTGACGACGGCGGGTGCGGGGGCCGGTCTGCCGTACAGCGCGTGGGCGTACGGCGGCAGGGCGGCGTACGCCAGATGCGCCACACGCCGCCACAGCGCCTCCCGCAGCGGGAGCAGGAGGGGGTGCGTCGGCGGACGGAGCAGGAAGTCCTCCACCACGCGGGCCTCGGGTCCCGCGGTCAGCTCCGGGCGCACCCGCGCGAAGTAGGCGGCGAGTTCCGCCCGGCTCGCCGGCACGGTCCGCGGGTCGAGGCCCACCAGGCGGGCGCTGACGCGGTGTTCGGCTATGTAGCGGTCGGCCTGGGCGTCGGTGACCGGGAAGCCGGAGCGGCGCAGGACGTGCAGATAGGAGTCGATCTCCGCGCAGTGCACCCAGCGCAGCAGCGCGGGGTCGCCGACGCCGTAGCGCTCGCCGGTGTCGGGGTCGGTCGCCGTCAGCATGGTGTGGATCTTCCGGACGCGGGCGCCGGCGCGTTCGGCGTCGTCGGTCGTGCCGTAGGTGGTCGTGCCGACGAAGTTCGCGGTGCGCATGAGCCGGCCCCACGCGTCGTTGCGGAAGTCGGAGTTCTGCAGGACACCGCGGACCGCGCGCGGGTGGAGGGCCTGGAGGTAGAGCGCGCGGATGCCGGCGACCCACATCATGGGGTCGCCGTGCATCTGCCAGGTCACGGAGTCCGGCGTGAACAGCCCGGGGTCGCCCGCGCCCGCCGTGTGACCGGAGCCTGTGGGTGTCACAGGCCGAAGGTTCCCTGTGGCGCGTTCCTCCAAGCGCCCGGGGCACCGGATTCCTTGCCCGCCCGGTGATCAACGGCTAGGGTCCAGGCGACCGTCGGGGGATCTTGGCAGGTGGGGGACATGGCGGACGACATCGACACGCCGGGTGCGTGGAGACAGGCCACAGCGGCGCTGCTGCTGGTACCGGTACTCGGTCTCGGCCTGTGGCTGCTCGGACGGACCGCGTCCTCGGACCGCGCCCCCTCGCCCGCCAAGTGCTCGGGCGGCGAGCACGGCAAGGCCCCGGGCCATGCGCCTCGCCGGGTCTCCGGGGCGCAGCTGTGCGCGGCACTGAACCGCGCCGACCTGCCCGAACTCCTGGGCACGCCGGGCGAGAAGCCGAACTCCGCGAGTGGCAGCGGTGGTTCCCTCAGGCTCGCCGACGGCAGGGAGATCGCCACTCCTTCGGCCCGGGTCGAGTTCGAGAGCTTCACGGTGACACTGTCGGCCACCTATGACCGCTTTCCGGTGACCGGGGCCGTCACGCTTCTGGGCAGCGGCGCGCGGCAGCGGACGGTGCTGGGCCGTCCGGGCGTCCTGTACACGGACCGGACCATCCGTATCAGGTTCCGCCTCGACGGAGGCGACAGCGACAGCGGTCCGGGGGTCCCGGTCCGCACCCTCGCCGTGGCCCTGGACGCCAAGGACAGCGGTGGCTCCCTCGAGGTGAGCCTGTGGCGCTCGGACGGCGTCCTGCCCGACGACGCGGTGCTGCTCCGCGTCGCCGAGAAGGTGCTGCCGACCGTCCCGGGGTGGGCCTC
>NZ_JBLEBI010000333.1:0-2848 GCF_047340315.1 Streptomyces sp. AF1A | reverse complement strand
CGCGACGACGCCTCCGGCCAGCGCGGTCACCAGCACCCGGCGCAGCAGCCGCCTGTGCCGGGAGCGGCGCGGCTCCGGCGGCTCGGCCAGCAGGGACGTACCCGGGGCGCACAGTCGCTTGTCCATGGCGTCACTGTGCGTCAATACGACGATCAGATCGCGGCAGCGAAGCGGAGAGCGCACGGGGTTCACACCGATGGCCGTGAGTGCGAACCTGTGATCATGAGCCGTATCGAAGCGCCCCGCGGCGCACACTCCGCGGCAACCAGCGACCTCACCGACCGGCTCCTGGCCGGCCTGCCCCCCGAGGCCGTCCTGATCGACCCCGACGTCACGGCCTCCTACGCCCACGACATGGCGAGCTTCTGCCCGGCCGGCGCCCCGGCCGTCGTGGTGCTGCCGCGCACCGTGGAACAGGTGCAGCACGTCATGCGCACCGCCACCGAGCTGCGTGTCCCCGTCGTCCCGCAGGGCGCCCGCAGCGGCCTGTCCGGCGCCGCCAACGCCACCGACGGCTGCATCGTGCTGTCCCTCACCAAGATGGACCGCATCCTGGAGATCAGCCCCGTCGACCGGATCGCCGTGGTCGAACCGGGGGTGATCAACGCGACGCTCTCCCGCGCGGTCGAGAAGCACGGCCTGTACTACCCGCCGGACCCCTCCAGCTGGGAGATGTGCACCATCGGCGGCAACATCGGCACCGGCTCCGGCGGCCTGTGCTGCGTGAAGTACGGCGTGACCGCCGAGTACGTGCTCGGCCTGGACGTCGTCCTCGCCGACGGCCGCCTGCTGTCCACCGGCCGCCGCACGGCGAAGGGCGTCGCGGGCTACGACCTCACCCGCCTGTTCGTCGGCTCCGAGGGCTCCCTCGGCATCGTCGTCCGCGCGGTGCTGGGCCTGAAGCCCAAGCCGCCGCAGCAGCTGGTCCTGGCCGCCGAGTTCCCCTCCGCGGCGGCCGCCTGCGCCGCCGTCTGCCGGATCATGGAGGGCGGTCACCTCCCCTCCCTCCTCGAACTGATGGACCGTACGACCGTCAAGGCCGTCAACGCCCTCGCCCACATGGGCCTGCCGGAGACCACCGAGGCGCTGCTGCTGGCCGCCTTCGACACCCCGGACCCCGCCCCCGACCTCGCCG
Source organism: Streptomyces sp. AF1A (assembly GCF_047340315.1). Lineage (NCBI taxonomy): Bacteria > Bacillati > Actinomycetota > Actinomycetes > Kitasatosporales > Streptomycetaceae > Streptomyces > Streptomyces sp. AF1A. The sequence goes on along the minus strand of NZ_JBLEBI010000333.1, from coordinate 1,713 downwards.
CCGTCGGCGCCCTGTGCGAGGCCGCCGGCGCCACCCAGGTCGTCCCCGCCGAGGACGCGGCCGAGTCGGAGATGCTGCTCAAGGCCCGGCGGCTCTCGCTGACCGCGCTGGAGGCGGTCAAGGGCACGACGATGATCGACGACGTGTGCGTGCCCCGCTCGCAGCTCGGCGCGATGCTGGAGGGCATCGAGCGGATCGCCGCGAAGTACGACCTGACGATCGGCGTCTGCGCACACGCCGGCGACGGCAACACCCACCCCACCGTCTGCTTCGACGCCCAGGACGTGGACGAGTCGCGGCGGGCCCGCGAGTCCTTCGACGAGATCATGGCCCTCGGCCTGCGACTCGGCGGCACCATCACCGGCGAACACGGCGTCGGCGTGCTGAAGAAGGAGTGGCTGGCCCGGGAGATCGGCCCGGTCGGGGTGGAGATGCAGCGCGCCGTGAAGCAGGTCTTCGACCCGCTCGGCATTCTCAACCCCGGCAAGGTCCTCTGATCCCTTCCGGGGCCGCTCAGCGGGCGAGCAGCTCATCGAGTGCGTCGTCGATGCCCAGCTGCCCGCCCTCCGTGCCCGCGGGCACCACGCGCAGCGTCCGCTCCAGCCAGGCCGACACCTGCGCGAGCGGCGCCTCCAGCAGGGCGTCCCCGTCCGGTGAACTCAGCGCCACCAGAACGACGCCGCGCCCGTCGGCCTTCACCGGCCACACCCGCACGTCCCCGTGCCCGCTCGGCCGGAACACCCCCTCCACCAGGAGCTCGCGGGCGAACGTCCAGGTGACCGGGGTCTGCGAGGTGATGTGGAAGGCGATGTGCACGGCGTAGGGGTCGTCGGAGCGGTAGCTGAGCCGGGCCGGCACCGGGATGCTCCGCTCGGGTGACAGGACGAGCCGGAGCTCCAGCTCCCGCTCCACCACGGTGTACTGCATGACGTGCCGTTTCCTTTCTGGTCGGGTGACGGGCGGCACCGCTGTGGGCGAGCCCGCACCGGGGGAGAGGGGGCGGTGGCCGGGCCATTACGCGGGTTCGGGAAGATTTTTTTCGCCGGGGCGCGTCAGACGGGCACGGCGTTACCCGGAAAGGGTGGGTGCTGCGGGACTGGCCATGGGGGATGCCCGCGTCTGATAGATGTGGAGGCCCCCATCCCACCCCCGAGCAGATACGGGACGACGGACATGAGCGCCCCAACCCCGGCCCCAGGTGACGACAGGCCCCGCGAGGGCTACTATCCGGACCCGTCCATCCCCGGCTACGTCCGGTACTGGAACGGCTCCTCCTGGGTGCCCGGCACCAGCCGCCCGGCGCCCAAGGACGGTGAACCGCTCAGCCCGCCGGCCGGTGCCCGCCCGGCCGCACCCTCCGTGGAGGAGACCGGCCCCCACTTCTTCGACGAGGACCCGCACCCTCCGGCATCCGGTCCCGGAAGCGCCCCGGCCGCCTCCGCCCCCGCCGACCGGTGGCCCGCGGCGGCCGACGCCGGGCAGGCGGATCGTGGCGGGCAGGACAGCCCGTGGGGCCACTCGGGCGCGGCCGGGCCCGCGGATCAGGCTCAGTGGGGCCGGTCCGGTGCGTCCGGTCCGGCGGGGCAGCCGGACCAGGGGGGCCAGTGGGACCAGCCGGGTCCGGCGGGGCAGCCGGGCCGCCCAGGCCCCTGGGGCCGGGCCGACGCGCCCGGGCAGCCGGATCCCTCCGCGCACTCGGGGCAGGCGGGCGCT
>NZ_JBLEBI010000332.1:0-2948 GCF_047340315.1 Streptomyces sp. AF1A | reverse complement strand
AGCGCCTACGCTGGCGGGATGCAGGACGAGTACCGCACAGTGGCCCGCGCGGGCGTGCACGAGACCGAGATCAACCGTTCCCGCTTCCTGTGCGCCCTCGCCCCGGCCGGCACCGAGCAGGAGGCGCAGGACTTCATCGCCGCCGTCCGCAAGGAGCACGCCGACGCCACCCACAACTGCTGGGCGTACGTCATCGGCGCCGACGCCTCCGTGCAGAAGGCCAGCGACGACGGCGAACCGGGCGGCACGGCCGGCGTCCCCATGCTGCAGATGCTGCTGCGCCGCGACATGCGGTACGTCGTCGCCGTCGTCACCCGCTACTACGGCGGCGTCAAGCTCGGTGCCGGCGGACTCATCCGCGCCTACGGCGGCGCCGTGGGCGAGGCCCTGGACGTGCTCGGCACCATCACCCGGCGCCGCTTCCGGCTGGCCACGGTGACCGTCGACCACCAGCGCGCGGGCAAGGTCCAGAACGACCTGCGTGCCACTGGACGCGAGGTGCGGGACGTCCGCTACGACGAGGCCGTCACCATCGAGATCGGCCTGCCGGACGCCGACGTGCCCGCCTTCCGCGCATGGCTCGCCGATGCGACGGCGGGCACGGCGGGGTTCGAGCTGGGCGGCGAAGCCTACGGAGACGTCTGATAATTGGTGCGAATCGGATGTATCGCCGTTACTGGTCACCGGGCATGACGGTCTGATACGGGAGTAACCACCCGTGGTGTCGGACCCGGCCGATACTCTCGGGGATCATGAGACTCCTGCACACGTCCGACTGGCACCTCGGCCGGGCCTTCCACCGGGTGAACATGCTCGGGGCCCAGGCCGGGTTCATCGGTCACCTCGTCGCCACCGTGCGCGAGCGCGAGGTGGACGCGGTGGTCGTGTCGGGTGACGTGTACGACCGCGCGGTGCCCCCGCTCGCCGCGGTGGAGCTGTTCGACGACGCCCTGCACCGCCTCGCGGACCTCGGCGTGCCCACGGTGATGATCTCCGGCAACCACGACTCGGCCCGCCGTCTCGGTGTCGGCGCCGGGCTCATCGACCGCGCAGGCGTCCACCTGCGCACCGAGCCGTCCGCCGTCGGCACCCCGGTGGTCCTCACGGACGCCCACGGAGACGTGGCCTTCTACGGGCTGCCGTATCTCGAACCCGCCCTGGTGAAGGACGAGTTCGCGGTGGACAAGCCCGGCCACGAGGCCGTGCTGGCCGCCGCGATGGACCGCGTCCGCGCCGATCTCGCCACGCGCGCGCCGGGCACGCGCTCGGTCGTCCTCGCCCACGCCTTCGTCACCGGCGGTCAGGCCAGCGACAGTGAGCGGGACATCACCGTCGGCGGCGTGGCCGCCGTGCCGGCCGGAGTCTTCGACGGCGTCGACTACGTCGCGCTCGGACATCTGCACGGCTGCCAGACCCTCTCCGAGCGCGTGCGCTACTCCGGCTCCCCGCTCGCCTACTCCTTCTCCGAGGCGGACCACCGCAAGAGCATGTGGCTGGTCGACCTCGCCGCCGACGGCTCCGTCACCGCCGAGCGCGTCGACTGCCCGGTGCCGCGCCCGCTGGCCCGCATCCGCGGCACCCTGGACGACCTCCTCGCCGACCCGTGCCTCGACCGCCACCAGGACGCCTGGGTCGAGGCCACCCTCACCGACCCGGTGCGCCCCGCCGACCCCATGGCCAGGCTCACCGAGCGCTTCCCGCACACCCTCAGCCTGGTCTTCGCCCCGGAGCGGGCCCCGGACGACCCCGAGGTGTCGTACGCCAGGCGCCTCGCGGGCCGCAGCGACGAGGAGATCGCCCAGGACTTCGTCGCCCACGTGCGCGGCGCCGGACCCGACGCGCTGGAGGCCGCCGTGCTGCGCGAGGCGTTCGACGCCGTGCGCGCCGACGACGCCGCGGGGGAGGTGGCCCGGTGAGGCTGCACCGGCTCGACATCACCGCCTTCGGGCCCTTCGGCGGCCGGCAGAGCGTCGACTTCGACGCGCTGTCCGCCGCCGGGCTCTTCCTGCTGCACGGCCCCACCGGCGCGGGCAAGACCTCCGTCCTGGACGCCGTCTGCTACGCCCTGTACGGCTCCGTCCCCGGCGCCCGGCAGAGCGGCGGCGGCCAGGGCATGAACCTGCGCAGCGACCACGCGGAGCCCGGCGTCCGCACCGAGGTCCGGCTCGAACTCACCGTCGCCGGACGCCGCTTGGAGATCACCCGGCAGCCGCCCTGGGAGCGGTCCAAGCTGCGCGGCAAGGGCACCACGGTCGACAAGGCCCAGACCTGGCTGCGCGAGTACGACGCCGCGGCCGGCGCCTGGCGGGACCGCAGCCGCTCCCACCAGGAGGCGGGCGAGGAGATCACCCAGCTGCTCGGTATGAGCCGCGAGCAGTTCTGCCAGGTCGTCCTGCTGCCCCAGGGCGACTTCGCGCGCTTCCTGCGTGCCGACGCCGAGGCCCGCGGCCGGCTGCTGGGCCGGCTCTTCGACACCCGGCGCTTCGCCGACGTCGAGAAGCACCTCGCCGAGCGGCGGCGCGCCACCGAGGCACGGGTGCGCGAGGGGGACGCGGCCCTGCTCGCCGACGCCCACCGCATGCAGCAGGAGGCCGGCGACGTCATGGAGCTGCCCGGCCTGGCGCCCGGAGACCCCGGCCTGGCCGAGGCCGTGCTGGGCGCCGCAGCCGTCGCCCGCAGCACCGCCCGCGAACGCCTCGCCGTCGCGCACAGCAGGCTCGCGGCCGCCGAAACCGCCCACCGCGAGGCCCGGCGCGCCCTGGACGACGCGCGTGAACTCGCCCGCCTGCAGGGCCGGTTCGCCGAGGCGCGGCAGCGCGCCGAGCGGCTCCAGGAGCGGGCCGCCGCCCACCGAGCGGACGAGGAACGCATGACCAGGGCCCGGAAGGCGGAAAGGGTCGCGCCCGCGCTGGAGTTGCGCGACGCCGCCGAGGAGGAGCACCGCCGGG
>NZ_JBLEBI010000331.1:0-3147 GCF_047340315.1 Streptomyces sp. AF1A | reverse complement strand
TTCCCGCCGCACCCGGCGGCCCAGCAGGCACCGAACGGACCCGGCCCGGCCGCACCGCCGGCGCCCCACGGACCCGGCGCGCCCGGCGGCTACGGCTTCCCCCCGCACGGTGCGCCCAACGCCCCGGCCCAGCCAGGCGGTTACGGCTTCCCGCCGCCTCCGCAGAGCGTCCAGGGCGCGCAGGCCCCCGAAGCCCCGCAGGCGCCCGTCGACCCCCGGTCCGGTGCCGCCTGGCCGCAGCCGATCCAGCACGACCAGCGCCAGCCCACCAACCCCGGTGCCGCGCCGCTGGGTTACACCGCCGCCGTGGAGCTGTCCTCGGACCGGCTGCTGAACAACAAGAGGCAGAAGGCGAAGAGCGGCCGGCCCGCCGCCGCGGCGTCCCGGTTCAAGCTGGGCGGCAAGAAGGAGGAGGCCGAGCGGCAGCGGAAGCTGGAGCTGATCCGCACGCCGGTGCTGTCCTGTTACCGGATAGCCGTCATCAGCCTCAAGGGCGGTGTGGGCAAGACGACCACGACCACCGCGCTCGGCTCCACCCTCGCCACCGAGCGGCAGGACAAGATCCTCGCCATCGACGCGAACCCGGACGCCGGCACGCTCGGGCGGCGGGTGCGCCGGGAGACCGGGGCCACCATCCGCGACCTCGTCCAGGCGATCCCGTACCTGAACTCGTACATGGACATCCGCCGGTTCACCTCGCAGGCGCCCTCGGGTCTGGAGATCATCGCCAACGACGTGGACCCGGCCGTGTCGACCACGTTCAACGACGAGGACTACCGGCGCGCGATCGAGGTGCTCGGGCGGCAGTATCCGGTCATCCTGACCGACTCGGGCACGGGGCTGCTGTACAGCGCCATGCGCGGGGTGCTCGACCTCGCCGACCAGCTCATCATCATCTCCACGCCGTCCGTGGACGGCGCGAGCAGCGCCAGTACGACGCTGGACTGGCTGTCCGCGCACGGGTACGCCGACCTGGTGTCCCGGTCCCTGACCGTGATCTCCGGGGTCCGCGAGACCGGCAAGATGATCAAGGTCGAGGACATCGTGTCGCACTTCGAGACGCGGACCCGCGGGGTCGTGGTCGTGCCCTTCGACGAGCACCTGGCCGCCGGCGCCGAGGTGGACCTGGACATGATGCGGCCCCGGACGCGTGAGGCGTACTTCAACCTCGCCGCGATGGTCGCCGAGGACTTCGTACGGCACCAGCAGTCGCACGGGCTGTGGACCAGCGACGGCAACCCGCCCCCGGTGGCCGCCCCGCCGATGCCGGGCCAGCCGTACGCGCCGCAGGGGCAGCCCTTCCCGCAGGGTCAGCCGTACCCTCAGGCCCCGGGCCAGCCGTACGCCCCGGGCCCGCAGCCGTACCCGCCGCAGCAGGGACAGCAGGCGCAGCCGCCGTACCCGCAGCAGCCCGGCTACCCGCAGCCCGGCCAGCACCCCCAGGCCCCGCAGCAGCCGCAGGGGCAGCAGCCTCCGCAGGCCCCGCCGCCGCAGCAGTAGGGCGGTACGACGGCACAGGGCGGCCGGTGCTCAGCGCACCGGCCGCCCTGTACGTGGAAGCCCTGGCTAGCCCTCCGCGGCGACGATCTCCCGGCACCGCTTCACGTCCCTGGCCATCTGCTCCAGCAGTGCCTCCAGCGACTCGAACCTCGCCTGGCCGCGTACGTAGGCGAGGAAGTCGACGGCGACGTGCAGGCCGTACAGGTCGAGGCCGACCCGGTCGATGGCGTACGCCTCCACCGTGCGCTCGGTGCCGTCGAACTGCGGGTTCGTGCCCACGGAGATCGCGGCCGGCATGGCTTCGCCCTGGACGTGCAGATAGCCGGCGTACACGCCGTCGGCGGGGATGGCGGTGTGGGGCAGCGTCTCGACGTTCGCCGTGGGGAAGCCCAGATCGCGTCCGCGTTGGGCGCCGCGCACGACGACGCCCTCCACCCGGTGCGGGCGGCCCAGGATCTCGCGGGCGCCCTCGACGTCGCCCGCCGCGACCAGGCGCCGCGTCAGGGTCGAGGAGAACGGCTCGCCACCGCCCGCCTCCCCGGAGAGGTACAGGTCGACGACCTCGACCTCGAAGTCGTAGATCTTGCCCTGCTCGGTGAGGAACTCGACGTTGCCGGCCGCCTTGTGGCCGAAGCGGAAGTTCGGGCCCTCCACGACCGCCTTGGCGTGCAGCTTGTCCACCAGGACCTTCACCACGAAGTCGGCGGGCGACAGCTTCGAGAACTCGGTGGTGAAGGGGAGGATCAGCACCGCGTCGACGCCGAGGTCGGCCATCAGTTCGGCGCGGCGGTGGTGCGGGGCGAGCAGCGGCGGGTGGCTGCCGGGGCGGACGACCTCGCTGGGGTGCGGGTCGAACGTGACGACGACGGCGGGGACGCCCAGCTCGCGGGCGCGGTCGACGGCATGCCTGATGATCAGCTGGTGGCCGCGGTGGACGCCGTCGTAGGAACCGATGGTGACGACGCTGCGCCCCCAGTCCTGGGGAATGTCCTCCAAGCCACGCCAGCGCTGCACTGTGACCGCTCCTCGAACCCGTGTCCGTCTGTCTTCCTTGACCTCTTGTGCAGGTCTAAGGGTGCCATGCCGGGTGCCCCGGGCCCGCATCGGTAGGGGGGCTGTGACGGGGCGCACGTCCGCACCCGCGGCTCGGGCGGGCTGACGCACGGTGCGCCCACCCGCGGCTCGGACCGGTGGGGGCACGGCACGCCCGGTCTCAGGCGGGTACCCGTACGCCCGCGAGGTTCTCGAGCATGCGGCGGGTGCTGGGGCCCACCACGGCGGCCCAGTCGCCCGGGGTGCCGGCGAGCCAGCGGGCCGTGCGTGCGGCGAAGCCGGGCACCTGCCGGGCGAGGTCCAGCAGGGCGCGGTCGAAGCGGGTGGCTCCCTCCGGGGTGCGGACGAGGATCAGGCCGGTGCGGTGGACGAGCCCGCGGGCCTCGTCGTCCCGGTCGGCCGGGTGGGTCGCCGCCGCGTGCAGCACGGCGTCCAGGACGGTGGGATCCAGCTCGCGGCGGAGCAGGATCTCCAGCAGTTCCCGGCGCAGCGGGCGGCAGGCGGCGGTGCCGGGGGCGGCCAGGACACCGGCGAGGGCCGCCCGCAGCGGTGCGCCGGCGCCGTCGAGCAGGCCGGTGACGAGGGGCAGCAGGG
>NZ_JBLEBI010000330.1:0-3246 GCF_047340315.1 Streptomyces sp. AF1A | reverse complement strand
TCGCTGCCCATGCACGTCCTCCTGCCGCACCGATGGTCGGGGGTGCGCGCAACGGGAGGGATACGTGTTCCGGAACTCCCGGACGACGCCGTGTGGCGCCTTGGGGGCGGGAGCCGGGACCACCTGAGGAGGCGGCCACACGAGCGATGTCCGTCACACCGCCGCACGGGCGTCGCACACCGTCTCCGGCGCGCCACCGCAGGTAAACACGCGTCAACAGTTCGTAAGACCTCGGCGAACCGCGCGTACCCGATGTGCGCTTCCCCCAAAGCCGCGAGTAATGTCCTCACCTGCACAGACACATATCGCCCCCCTCGACATCGGAGGACCCGTTGTCCCGCTTCGCGCTCATCAAGGCAGTGCTCGGACCGATCATGCGCCTGATGTTCCGCCCACAGGTGGAGGGCGTGGAGCACATCCCCGGGGACGGCCCGGTGATCCTGGCCGGAAATCATCTGACGTTCATCGACTCGATCGTGCTGCCGCTCGTCACCAAGCGGCAGGTGTACTTCATCGGCAAGGACGAGTACGTCACCGGCAAAGGCGTCAAGGGCCGCCTGATGGCGTGGTTCTTCACCGGCGTCGGCATGATCCCGGTGGACCGGGACGGCGCGAACGGCGGCGTGGCCGCCCTGATGACCGGGCGGCGCATTCTGGAGGAGGGGAAGATCTTCGGGATCTACCCCGAGGGCACCCGCTCGCCCGACGGCCGGCTGTACCGGGGACGCACCGGCATCGCGCGGCTGACCCTGATGACCGGCGCGCCGGTCGTGCCGTTCGCCATGATCGGCACCGACAAGCTGCAGCCCGGCGGCCGGGGCATCCCGCGGCCCGGCAAGGTGACCGTCCGCTTCGGCCAGGCCATGGAGTTCTCCCGGTACGACGGCATGGACCGCGACCGCTACGTGCTGCGGGCGGTCACCGACTCCGTGATGGCGGAGGTCATGCGGCTGTCCGGGCAGGAGTACGTGGACATGTACGCCACGAAGGCGAAGGCCGCCTGAAAATCGCTGCCGAACGGGCGGGCGCGGGCCGCGCCCGTCCGCCTGCCGGTGGAATCTGCCCCCGACACACGGGACGCCACGCCTAGCCTCCCGCGCATATGAGCACACAACATGTCTTATTCAGACATGGATACACCTTCGCGGCGAACCATCCTACGTGCCCCGCTCGCTGCCGCCGGTGCGGGACTCCTGTCGGCCTGCACCAGTTCCGGCTCCGAGCCACCCCGCTCCGCCCTCCGCGGCGCGGGGCTGGAGGGGAACTTCGCCCCGCCCGGACCCCGGGGGTACATCAACCCCTCGGATCCGGAGGTGCTCGCCGCCGAGCGCAGACGCGGGGCGGGCCGCGTGCACACGCTCAGGTTCACCGCCGCCGAGTCCAGGCTGGACCTGGGCGGGCGGGCGGTGCGCACCTGGGCGTACAACGAGACGGTGCCCGGCCCGCTGGTCCGCGTCACCGCCGGTGACGTGCTCGATCTGACACTGGCCAACCGGCTGCCCGACACCACCACCCTGCACTCCCACGGAGTGCGGCTGCGCTGCGACATGGACGGCGTCCCGGACCTGACCCAGCGGGCCATCCCCGCCGGGGCCGACTTCGTGTACCGGTTCACCGTCAAGCACCCGGGCACCTACCTGTTCCACTCCCACGTCGGCATGCAGCCCGACCGGGCGCTGTACGCGCCGCTCGTCGTCGACGACCCCAAGGAGCCCCTGCGCTACGACAAGGAGTGGATCGTCGTCCTCGACGACTGGCTCGACGGCGTGGACGGCTCCACCCCCGACCGGGTGCTCGAACAGCTCAAGCCCGGCTCGGGCGGCATGGACATGAGAGGCATGGCCATGGGCCCCGGGAACAGCCACCAGAGCGGCCACCCGAGTCCGAGCGGGCAGGGCGGCGCCAAGGCGTCGCCGGCCAAGAAGTACACGGGCCCCTCCCGGGTGATGCACGGCTCCCGCAGCAGCATCCTGCACAGCGAGGGCGGCAGCGTCGACTACCCGTACTACCTCGCCAACGGCCGCCTGCCCACCAGTCCCTCGGTGTTCCGCTGCCGCAAGGGCGAGCGCATCCGGCTGCGCCTCATCAACGCCGGTTCGGAGACCGCCTTCCGGGTCGCGCTCGGCGGCCACACCATGACGGTCACGCACACCGACGGCTACCCGGTGAAGCACAAGGAGACCGACGGCCTGCTGATCGGCATGTCGGAGCGCTACGACGTCCTGGTCACCGCCGAGGACGGCGTCTTCCCGCTGGTCGCGGAGGCCGAGGGCAAGAAGGGGCGGGCGCTCGCCGTGCTCCGCACCGACAACGGAAGAAACCTTCCGCCAGCGAACGTCCGCCCGGACGAGCTCGACGGCGACATCGTGCCGGCCCGGCGCCTGGAGCCGGACGACTCCGTGGCCCTGCCCGACCGCAAGGTCGACCGCGAGATCCGCATCAGGATCACCGGCACCATGAAGAAGTTCGACTGGGGCTTCGACCACATGGCCTACTCGGTGCGCCAACGGCACCCGGTCCACCAGGGCGAACGCGTGAAGCTCACCCTCATCAACGCCACCGACATGTGGCATCCGATGCACCTGCACGGGCACACGTTCGCGGTCAAGGGACTGGACTCGGCCGGCGCGCGCAAGGACACCGCGGTGGTGCTGCCGCACCGGAAGCTGGTGCTCGAGTTCGACTGCGACAACCCGGGGCTGTGGATGCTGCACTGCCACAACCAGTACCACTCGGAGAGCGGCATGATGACGGTGCTCGGGTACAAGAGGTGACGGCGCCGGACTCGCGCCTCAGCCCGCGCCGTCCAGCCGCTGTCCCCTCAGCAGGAACCACGCCACCGCCGCCGTGCCCAGCAGCACCGCCGCCCCCGCGCCGCAGGCCAGGTGGAGGCCGTGGACGAAGGAGTCGCGGGCCGCGCCGAGGAGGGCCTCGGCGCGGTGCGGGGCCATGGCCGCCGACGCCTCCACGGCCGCACCCAGTGACTCGTGGGCCCGCGGCGGGGTGCCGGCCGGGCCGGTGAAGCCGCGGTAGACGCCGGTCACGATGGAGCCGAGCAGGGCGATGCCCAGCGCCGCGCCCAGTTCGTACGCCGTTTCGGAGACCGCCGAGGCGGCGCCGGCCTGGTCCCTGGGCACGCTGGAGAGGATCACGTCGGCGGTGACCGTGAAGGACAGGCCCGCGCCGACGCCGACGACCAGCAGGGCGGCGCCGAGCACCGGATAGCCGGTGGACACGCCGAGCGAG
>NZ_JBLEBI010000329.1:0-3292 GCF_047340315.1 Streptomyces sp. AF1A | reverse complement strand
GCTCCCGCTCCCGGCGCCGCCACTCGGCGAGGAGGTCCTCCCGCAGCGGGAAGGCCTGCAGCTGGACGCCGCCCCACACCTCCTCGCCGGTGACCTGCCCCTCCACACTCGCGCCGAGCCCGAGCGGCACGGCGACGAACTGCCGGACCGTGCCCTTGCCCGAGTTGATGCCGTCCAGCCAGGGCTGTCGGGGGAGTACGAGGTAGTTCTGCGGGCGCCGGGAGAGCCGGCCGCTCCAGGGCCTGCCGGACACCGCGCACACCTTGCCCACCCCGACCTGGAGCGCCGCCGGCTGCGTCGTACCGGCGAAGCTCAGCCACATCGCCTCGCGCAGGTACACCGGCAGCATCACGCCACCGCGGGCCCGCCACTCCTCGGGGACCCGGTCGGCGTGATCCGCGACCCGCCGCACCGGGAACTCGCCCAGCCCCGGCGGCAGCGGATGCGTGCCCTTCTCGGGCAGCCGCAGCGTGCGGACGAACCGCACCGCCACCCCGCCCGGCAGCCGCAGTGTGTTCCCGTCGATCCGCACCCCTGTACCGCTCATCCGTCCGCCCCCTCGGTCATGTGCCGGTTCCTCTACCCAGAACGCTTGGCGAACCGGGCACGGTTCCGCCACAGCTCCTCCTGGACGCCGAGCCGCTCGCGCAGCCGGGTCAGCCGGGGCAGCTTCGCGCGCTGCCTCTGGGACACGCGGTCCAGCTCCTCCAGCAGGCGGCGGGTGCGGTGCTCGGTGTTCAGCTCGTCGACCATCCGGCTCGTCTCGGTGAGCACCGCCCCCAGCAGGTGCCAGTTGTCCCAGTCCTCGCGGATCTCGTCCTGGAACATCTCGGCCAGCCGGTCCCGGGTCCCGGCCGCCGTGTGCAGCTCGGCCGTGAGCCTCGCCTCCGCCGATTCGGCGTTCTCGCTCAGATGGGTGGTCACGAGGACCGCGAAGCTGACCACCGCGTCACCGATCTCCGACAGCAGCTGCTCCACGGTCGCCCCGGTCTGCCCCGGGAACAGTTGCTCACCGTCGCGGGACTTCGCCAGGTCCGTGAAGGTGCGGGCCAGCACCCGCAGCACCACCGTGCAGATCTCCAGCGTGTCCAGACCGGTACGCAGCACCACCCGGTGCAGCAGCCCCTCCTTGACCCGGGGATTGAGCCGCAGGCTGTCCTCGGCCTGCCGCAGCGACGCGTCCACCTGGGCGATGTGCTGGTCCAGCCGGCGTGCCTCGTGCAGCCGCTCGGCCGCCCGCTCCCAGGGGATGCCCCCCGCGGCCTCCTCGCCCATCCGCAGCATCAACTGGCGCACCCGGCGCGCCAGGTCCTCGATCGAACGGCCCGCCTCGTCCACCCACACCGGCGGCGGCAGCAGCAGGTTGCAGGCCGTGCCGACGACCGCGCCGATCAGGGTCTCCACGATCCGAGCCCAGGCGGTGAAGCCGACGGTGGTCACCCCGAGCACCAGCATGGCGCTGATCGCCACCTCGGCCACGTACTCGTCGACCCGCACCAGGTGGCCCACGGCCAGCGCGGCCACGATCAGCAGCGCCAGGCTCCACCAGGTCAGCCCCACGAGCCCGCTGAACGCGATGGCGACCAGCACGCCGGCCACCACCGAGTTCACCCGGCGGATGCCGTTGGTGAGCGTGGCGTAGAACGTCACCTGGACGACCAGCAGAGCGGTCAGGGGGGCGGTCAGGGGGGCAGGCTCGGGACTCAGCCGGAGCGCGACGACGTAGGCGACCGTCGCGGCGGCGGCCGATCTCAGCGTCTGGACGACCACCGGCTCCCGGTAGCGCCTCACCAGGCGCAGCGCACCCTTGGTCCACTTGTGTTCGTCGTGCATCCCTTGGCCTGTTCCCGTTCCTCGGGTGCGTCGAACGTGACCGATCGGGGGGCGGGCGGCGGCCTCAGGAGCAGAGCTTGTCGACGAAGGAGGACAGATTGCGCCTTGTGCGGGCGATCTGCTCCGCAAGCGTCAGGCTCTCCTCGAACCGGGTGCCCGACTCCGGCACCTTCCTGCCGCGCACGTACAGCGAACACGCCAGGTCGGTGCACATGTACACGCCGACCGAATTCCCCTCGCGGCCCGCCGCGCCCGCCTTCCGCGCCGTCATCAGCGAGACCCCTCCGCCGGGGTGCGTGGTCAGGCACACCGAGCACATGCTGCGGTGCAGGAATCCGCGCTGCGAGGCGGGGAAGCGCAGGGCGACGCCGACCAGCCGGCCGTCGCGCTCGGTGACCAGATAGCTGCGGTCGGGTGCGCCCGGATCGCGCCAGCCCAGGAAGTCCAGATCGTCCCACGGGCGTTCGCCGAGATCCCGCGGCACCGCCAGCCGCTTGGCCTCCCCCTTGGAACAGTTGACAAATGAGTTGCGGATGTCCTGTTCGGTGAGCGATCTCATGGGGGAGTCCTTCGTCGTGCGGCGCCGGAACCCAGGGGGTCCAGGTTCCTCGGCAGCCTAGGTACCCCAGGGAGAGTGGGCCAATGGATTTCCCGGACGCGGTCCCGTCGCGAGCCCGGCGCGCACTGCGGCACGTGGCCGCCCGCGCGTCCGGCGCGCCGCTCGCCCCGGGCCCGCGCATCACCCTGAACTTCCATCCCGACCGGATGTCGGGCGGGCTGCCGATCCTCCGGTCCCTGGCCCGGGACGGCGCCTACCGCTCCCAGTTCGTCACCGGAACCAGCAACGGCGGCCTCACCGCGCACCCGGGCGGCGACCGCTGGGGCTGGGAGAGCCGCATCTTCGGCGGCGCGTACGACGACGCCGACCCCGTGGAGCGCCCGCTGTACGGCGCGCTGAACTTCAGGCACCAGGTGGTCGGCGCCGCTCCCCGCTTCGGCTCCTCGCACCTCAGGCTGACCGGTGCCGTCCTGGCCCGGGCCACCTTCTGCTACCCGGACAGCGCGGCCGAGCCCGCCGACTTCGGCGTGGCCGGCGCCCTGTCCCTGATCGCCCTCGCCGAGGCGGACGAGCGGGACGCCCTCAACGACTACATCGAGGGCCACGTGCACGGCGGGGTGCTGCTCGCCCGGGACGTGGAGGCACTCGTCCTGGACGCGAGCTACCGGGGCACCTCCGTGGAGGAGGCGGCCCGGCGGCTGCCCTTCCCCCTGGAGTGGCACCCCGGCTACCGACTCACCGTGCCCGAGCTGTACCGGCACGCCGACTACCGGGGCCCGGAGTACGCCGACCTCGGCGCCCGCATCGCCGAGCGCGGACTGCTCACCCCGCGCATCATCGGCGACGCGGCCCGCAGCGGCCGCCACGGCCTCCAGGACCTGAAGATGGTCTGGCACACCC
>NZ_JBLEBI010000033.1:0-49448 GCF_047340315.1 Streptomyces sp. AF1A | reverse complement strand
CGGCCTCGCGGATCAGCTGGGCGGCGCGCAGCTTGTGGTACTCGATCTCGATCATGGCGTGTCCTTCGAAGAGAGGCGGTGTCGTGCGTCGCTTTCCGCGACGCCTCCACCTTCGTCTCCCAGGGGGGTCCGCCACATCGGGAGAGTTCCGCATCTTCGGGCGGCCGGCGGGCCGCACGCACGCGTAAGGGGCCCGAAGGGAGTCCGTAAGGCGGACACGGACTCCCTAAGGCCCCTGGGAGCTGCGCCTGCTCAGCCGGCCGAGGGCAGGGCGAGCAGTGCGTCGGAGTACTTCAGGACGGCCAGGAGCAGCCCGATGACGCCGAGCGAGACGCCCGCCCAGGCGACCGACTTGATCCATGACGCCTGCGGACGGCCGGGGATGCCGAACGCGGGCCGGGCGAGCACGACCACGCCGGTGAGCAGCGCGGCCAGTGCGAACAGCCCCGCCCACAGCGCGGTGGTGTGCCAGGCGTCGCCGTAGACCGCCTTGATCTGCTTGGCGACGCTCGCCGTGGAGGAGGTCCGCAGCTGGCCGACGAGCTGCTGGCGGGCGCCGGCGACGGTGCCGATCCAGCCCCCGCTGAGCGAGACCAGGCCGAGCGCGGCGGAGACGACGGCGCCGGCGCCCTGGCCGACCCCGGAGGGAACCTTCTGCTCCGGCCCGTCGGCCTCCTCGGGCTCCGGGTTCTCCCCGGCCCGCGGCTCGGCGGCCTCGATGACCTCCCGGTCCTCAGCGGCCACCGGCTCAACGGCCTCAGCGGCCTCCCGGTCCTCCCCTGCCTCCCGCTCGGCGCCCTCGACGACCTCCCGGTCCTCCCCGGCCTCGGCTCGCGCGTGCTCCTCCTCGCCGGTGGCCCGCGCCACCGTCTCCTCGTCGCTGTGCGCCTCGGCGCCTGCCTGACTCTTCGTTGCCATGCCCGGCACCGTACGGATGCTGTCTGAGAGGTCCCTTAATGATCGTCAGGGAATGAGCGTCAGGTGGCGATCGTCGGGTAGCGATCGTCAGGCATCCTGCCGCGCGGTACGCGCGCGTGCCGCACGCCACTCGGGGGCGAGCACCGACCAGATCTCGGTGTTCGTGCGCACACCCCGGTGCAGGTAGTTCTCGCGCAGCACGCCCTCGCGGGTCATGCCGAGCCGCCGGGCCACGTTGATGCTGGGCTCGTTGGCCGAGGAGACCTGCCACTCCACCCGGTGCATGCCGCGTTCGTCGAAGGCCCAGTCGAGCAGCACCCGCATGCCCCGCGTGACGAGCCCGCGCCCGGCCGCCGCCGGCTCCAGCCAGCAGCCGGCCTCGCACACCCCGCTCGGGGTGTCCCAGACGCGGAACAGCAGCCCGCCGACGAGCTTGCCCTCCAGCCAGATGCCGTGCAGGCCGCCCGCGTCGACAGCGCGCTTGTCGGCGTACGACCTCAGCCACCCGCGGGCGCCGTCCACGTCGGACACCACGTCCGGCAGGCCGATGTGCCGGCCGATGAACTCGCGCCCCCGGTCGATGTTGGCGAGGACCTCCTCGGCGTGCCAGACCTCCAGCGGCCTGAGCTCCGCTCCGTCGTCACCCAGGGATGTCGCGTACATCGTGCCGGTCTTCCTTCCGCAGTTCCTCCACCGGGACCCGGTCGAGCCTCTCATGCGCGGCCCGGCACTCGGGCGACTCGATGCAGATGCGGGGCAGACGGCGCTCCAGCCAGTCCGGCAGCCACCAGTTGGCGGCGCCGAGCAGGTGCATCAGGGCGGGCACGAGCAGGGTGCGCAGGACGAAGGCGTCGAGGGCCACGGCGGCGGCCAGGGCGATGCCGAACATGGCGATCACCCGGTCGCCGCTGAGGACGAAGGCGAGGAAGACCGAGATCATGATGACCGCGGCGGAGTTGATGACCCGGCTGGTCTCGGCCAGGCCCACGCGGACGGCGCGCCGGTTGTCGCCGGTCTCCAGCCACTCCTCGTGCATCCGGCTGACCAGGAAGACCTGGTAGTCCATGGAGAGCCCGAAGAGCACCGAGACCATGATCACGGGCAGGAAGGGCTCGATGGGGCCGGCGCGGCCGAGGCCGAGCAGTTCGCTGCCCCAGCCCCACTGGAAGACGGCGACGACGATGCCGATGGCGGCGGCGACGGCGGCGACGTTCATCACCGCGGCCTTCAGCGGGATGGCGAGGGATCTGAACGCGGCCAGCAGCAGCACGCAGCCGAGCCCGATGACCGTGCCGACGAACAGCGGCAGCTTGCCGACGATCACGTGCGAGAAGTCGTCGTAGCTCGCGGTCACGCCGCCCACCTGCACGTGGAGGGACGTGCCGTGCTCGGCGCGCGGCAGCACCTCGTGCCGCAGCCGGTCCACGAGGTCGCTGGTGGCCTGGGACTGGGGTGCGGAGTCGGGGACGACGGTGAGGTACGCGGTGTCGCCGCCGGTGTTGTAGGTGGCCGGCGTGACGGAGGTGACGCCCGGCGTGGCGCGCAGGGTGTCGTCGAGGTTGTCCAGGGCGAGTCGGTCGCCCGCGCTGTCCACCCGTGTCACGAGGGTCAGCGGCCCGTTCACCCCGGGGCCGAAGCCGTCGGCGAGCAGGTCGTAGGCGGTGCGGGTGGTGGAGCCGCGGGGGTCGTTGCCCTGGTCGGAGGTGCCGAGGTGGAGGGAGAACGTCGGCAGGGCGAGCAGGGCGATGACGGCGAGGGCGACCGCGGCGAGCGCCTTGGGGCGCCGTTCGACCAGCGCGGACCAGCGGGCGGCGAGACCGGTGGGCACCTCGGGCCGCGGCCCGTGCTCGGCCAGCCGGCACCGCTCGCGCCGGCTGAGGGCGCGCAGGCCGATGAACGACAGCAGGGCGGGCAGCAGGGTGATGGAGGCCGCGACGGTCAGGAGGACCGTCAGGCTGGCCGCCACGGCGACCCCGTTGAGGAAGCTCAGCCGCAGTATCAGCATCCCCAGCAGCGCGATGCACACCGTCGCACCCGCGAAGACGACCGCGCGTCCGGTGGTGGCCACGGCACTGGTGGCGGACTCGGTGACGCTCAGGCCGCGTTTCAGGCCGCGCCGGTGCCGGGTCACGATGAACAGCGCGTAGTCGATGCCGACGCCGAGGCCGATCAGCATGCCGAGCATGGGCGCGAAGTCGGCGACTGTCATGGCGTGGCCGAGCAGCCCGATGCCGGAGTAGGCCGTGCCGACGCCGACCAGGGCCGTGGCGATCGGCAGCAGCGAGGCGGCGAGCGAGCCGAAGGCGAGGAACAGCACGACGGCCGCGACGAGGACGCCGACCACCTCGGCGGTGTGCCCGTGCGGGGACTCGGTGAGCTCGATCGCGCTGCCGCCCAGCTCCACCTGGAGCCCGTCGCCGGCGGCCGCCTTGGCGGTGTGCACCAGGGCCTGAGCCTCGCCCTTGCCGATGTCGTCGGCCTGCCGCGTGAAGGTGACGGTGGCGTACGCCGTACGGCCGTCGGCGCTGATCCGGTGGGCGCCCTGGCTGCCGTACGGGCCGTCCACCGAGGCCACCCCGGGCAGCCCGGAGATCTGGTCGAAGGCCCGGGTCATGCTCTGTTCCACGTCGGCGGCGCGGACGCTGCCGGTCGTGGTGTGCCAGACGACGGTGTCGTTGTCGCCGCCGAGGCCCGGGAAGCCCCGCTGGAGCAGCTCGGCGGCGCGGCCGGCCTCGGTGCCGGGGACCTTGTAGGCGTTCGAGTACGACGTACCCGCCACGGCGGCGGCCGCGGTGACCCCACCGAAGGCGCAGAGCCACAGCAGGACGGCGATCAGACGGTGCCGGACGCACCAACGCGCGAGGGCTGCCACAGGCGTGCTCCCAGGGGGTGATTTGTGGATCTTTGACCGGGAACAGTCATCCATGTACTGAACGGCCCGCAAAGAACGCATGAGCAATCAAAAACACTGTCGCAGGCGAAAGTGATCGTTTGCCGCATTCGTGGGCTTCTTCACAGGACTGGAAGGAACATCACAGGGCGTTCCGTGAACTCTGTCGCCGCGACGGCCACTTCGGGCGCTTCAGTCGAACTGGTCTCCGAGCGCCATGACCATCGTCCCGAGGATCAGCAGCCACAGCGCCCAGCGGGTACGGCCGCGAAGTCCGAGGACCGCGGCGCCGGCACAGACGGCGGCGCCGAGGGCGTAGGCGCCGGGCACGGGGGCAGGCGCCGACCTGGCGAGCCGCAGCAGCGCGGCGCCCAGCCCGGCGAGGGTCAGCAGTGCCCCGGTGCCGGCGGCGGTCCAGCGGGCCCGCCGGGCGTCCCCGACGTACTCCGTCACGTCCTCGGCCTCGGTTATCAGGGGCTCGGTGCCGGAATCGGTACGTCCACTCATGGCGGGCGAGCGTAGCGCCTTCGGCGGGCGGCGCAACGACATGGGGGGATGTGCCGGGCCCGGCACATCCCCCCACGGCTGACGGCGGCTCAGCCCTCGCTGACGCCCAGCTTCTCGAGGATCAGTTCCTTGACGCGGGCCGCGTCGGCCTGGCCCCGGGTCGCCTTCATCACCGCGCCGACCAGGGCGCCGGCCGCGGCCACCTTGCCGCCGCGGATCTTGTCGGCGACGGCCGGGTTGCCCGCGATGGCCTCGTCCACGGCGGCCGTGAGCGCGCCCTCGTCGGAGACGACCTTCAGGCCGCGCTTGTCGACGACCTCGTCCGGGGTGCCCTCGCCCGCGAGGACGCCCTCGATGACCTGCCGGGCCAGCTTGTCGTTCAGGTCGCCCTTCGCGACCAGCTCGCTGACCCGGGCCACCTGCGCCGGGGTGATCGCCAGCTCGTCGAGCGCCTTGCCGGACTCGTTGGCGCTGCGGGCCAGCTCGCCCATCCACCACTTGCGGGCGGAGGCGGCGTCGGCGCCGGCGTCGATCGTGGCGACGATCAGGTCCAGCGCGCCGGCGTTGATGATCGCCTGCATGTCGGTGGCCGCGATGCCCCACTCGGCGAGCAGCCGGGTGCGGCGGGCCAGCGGCAGCTCGGGCAGGGCCGCGCGGATCTCCTCGACCCACTCGCGCGAGGGCGCGACGGGCACCAGGTCGGGCTCCGGGAAGTACCGGTAGTCCTCGGCCTCCTCCTTCGTACGGCCGGAGGTGGTGCTGCCGGTGTCCTCGTGGAAGTGGCGGGTCTCCTGGACGACCGTGCCGCCGCCGTTCAGCACGGCCGCGTGGCGCATCACCTCGAAGCGCACCGCGCGCTCGACCGAGCGCAGCGAGTTGACGTTCTTGGTCTCGCTGCGCGTGCCGAACTTGTCGGCGCCCTTGGGCATCAGCGACAGGTTCACGTCACAGCGCATCTGGCCCATCTCCATGCGGGCCTCGGACACGCCGAGGGCGCGGATGAGCTCGCGCAGCTCACGCACGTACGCCTTCGCGACCTCGGGAGCGCGCTCGCCGGCGCCGACGATCGGCTTGGTGACGATCTCGATCAGCGGGATGCCGGCGCGGTTGTAGTCCAGCAGGGAGTGGGACGCGCCGTGGATACGGCCCGTGGCGCCGCCGACGTGCGTCGACTTGCCGGTGTCCTCCTCCATGTGGGCCCGCTCGATCTCCACGCGGAAGGTCTCGCCGTCCTCCAGTTGCACGTCGAGGTAGCCGTTGAAGGCGATCGGCTCGTCGTACTGGGAGGTCTGGAAGTTCTTCGGCATGTCCGGATAGAAGTAGTTCTTCCGGGCGAAGCGGCACCACTCGGCGATCTCGCAGTTCAGCGCGAGACCGATCTTGATCGCAGACTCGACGCCGGTCGCGTTGACGACGGGCAGGGCGCCGGGCAGGCCGAGGCAGGTCGGGCAGGTCTGCGAGTTGGGCTCGGCGCCCAGCTCGGTCGAGCAGCCGCAGAACATCTTGGTCTTGGTGCCGAGTTCGACATGGACCTCGAGGCCCATGACGGGGTCGTACGACGCGAGTGCGTCCTCGTACGACACCAGGTCGGTCGTGGTGGTCACGGTGAAAACTTCCCTCTCAGCCCAGCAGGACGTCGTCGTCGCCCAGCCGCTTCAGCTCGCGGTAGAGGAGCGCGAGGCCGGTCACGATCGCCACGGCGGACACCGTGGCGTCGATCAGCCGCAGCGTGTCGTGCTCGGCGCGGGCCTTCTTGATCTGCTTGGCGACACCGAGCGCGCCGAACGCGGTGGTGGCCATCGACAGGTACGTACCGGACTTGGACTTCTTGAAGTCCTTGGCCTTGGACAGCTTGCTCACAGCGACGGAGCCTCCTCCAGGAGCGGGTGCCCCCACTTTTCCACGAAGGCGGCCTCGACGGCGGCGCCGACCTTGTACAGGCGGTCGTCCTTCATCACCGGGGCGACGATCTGCAGGCCGACCGGGAGGTTGTCCTCCGGGGCGAGGCCGCAGGGCAGGGACATGGCCGCGTTGCCCGCCAGGTTGGCGGGGATGGTGCACAGGTCCGCGAGGTACATCGCCATCGGGTCGTCGGCGCGCTCGCCGATCGGGAAGGCGGTGGTCGGGGTCGTCGGGGAGACGATCACGTCGACCTGCTCGAAGGCCTTGTCGAAGTCCCGCTTGATGAGCGTGCGGACCTTCTGGGCGCTGCCGTAGTAGGCGTCGTAGTAGCCGGAGCTGAGCGCGTAGGTGCCCAGCATGATGCGGCGCTTGACCTCGGCGCCGAAGCCGGCCTCGCGGGTGAGGGAGGTGACCTCCTCGGCGGAGTGCGTGCCGTCGTCGCCGACCCGCAGGCCGTAGCGCAGGCCGTCGAAGCGGGCCAGGTTGGAGGAGCACTCCGAGGGCGCGATCAGGTAGTAGGCCGACAGCGCCAGGTCGAAGGACGGGCAGTCCAGCTCGACGATCTCGGCGCCCAGCTTCTTGAGCAGCTCGACGGACTCGTCGAAGCGCTGGATGACGCCGGCCTGGTAGCCCTCGCCGCGGAACTGCTTGACCACGCCGACGCGCATGCCCGCGACGCTGCCGTTGCGGGCGGCCTCGACGACCGGCGGGACCGGCTCGTCGATGGAGGTGGAGTCCAGCGGGTCGTGCCCGGCGATCACCTCGTGCAGCAGGGCCGCGTCCAGGACCGTACGGGCGCAGGGGCCGCCCTGGTCGAGGGAAGAGGAGAACGCCACCATTCCGTAGCGGGACACCGCGCCGTACGTCGGCTTCACACCGACGGTGCCGGTGACGGCGGCCGGCTGGCGGATGGAGCCGCCGGTGTCGGTGCCGATGGCGAGCGGGGCCTCGAAGGAGGCGAGCGCGGCGGAGGAGCCGCCGCCGGAGCCGCCGGGGATCCTGGTGAGGTCCCAGGGGTTGCCGGTCGGGCCGTACGCGCTGTTCTCGGTGGAGGACCCCATGGCGAACTCGTCCATGTTGGTCTTGCCGAGGATGACGACACCGGCGGCCTTCAGCCGCTGGGTGACCGTCGCGTCGTACGGCGGGATCCAGCCCTCGAGGATCTTCGAGCCGACGGTCGTGGGCACGCCCTCGGTGGTGAAGATGTCCTTGAGCGCCAGCGGGACGCCGGCCAGCGGGCCGAGCTTCTCGCCGCGGGTCCGCTTCTCGTCCACGGCGCGGGCCTGGGCGAGGGCACCCTCGCGGTCGACGTGCAGAAAGGCGTGCACTTTCTCGTCGACGGCCTCGATGCGCGCGAGGTGGGCCTCGGTGACCTCGACGGCGGTCAGCTCGCCCGAGGCGATCTTCGCGGCGATCTCCGCCGCGGTGAGCTTGATGATGGGGCTGTCCGTCATGGCGTTCACTCCTCCCCCAGGATCTGCGGCACCTTGAAACGCTGCTGCTCCTGGGCCGGGGCGCCGGAGAGCGCCTGCTCGGGGGTGAGCGAGGGACGGACCTCGTCCGGACGCATGACGTTCGTCAGCGGGAGCGGGTGCGAGGTCGGCGGTACGTCTTGGTCGGCGACCTCGCTGACGCGGGCGACCGCGCCGATGATGTCGTCCAGCTGTCCCGCGAAGTGGTCGAGTTCTTCGGGCTTCAGCTCCAGACGCGCCAGCCGGGCGAGGTGGGCGACCTCCTCGCGCGTGATGCCAGGCATGCAGCGATCCTCTGGGGTGAGTGTGTGTGGTTTGGGCCGGGGCCAGTCGTCCCGCTCCCGCCGTCCGCCCGAAGGGCGGGTCGCGCGGCGTCCGTGCGTGCGATCGCAGGGCGCCGGAGGGCCCTCGTGGCGGAGCCACGTGGGCACTTCGGCAACGCGGCGAGCGTACGTGCCAGGTGTCGCGCGACAGACGGGAATGGGACGACTAGCCCCAATCCTATGGGGCGGGGCACCGTGCCCGTGAAACGGTTTCCCCCGTCACCGTCGGCGGGCGTCCCAGGCCGGGCTGCTCAGGAAATGGTTGTCGTACAGCTCCTGGACCTCCAGCAGGCTCTCCGGCGGTACCTCGCCGAGGCGGATGCGCTGCAGATGGCGGAAGTACTCGAACCGCTCGACGCCCGGCGTGAGCACGATGAGCAGGTCGGCGTCGGCCCCGGGTACGGCCGCGAAGGCGTGCGGCCTGCCGGGCGGGACGACGACCAGGTCGCCGGGGCCCGCGGTGACGACGTCCTCGCCGGAGAGGATGTCGGCGGCGCCGTCGAGCAGGAAGAACATCTCGGCCGAGTTGTCGTGCCAGTGCGGCCTGGCACCGTCGGCGCCGCCCTGGAGAGTGACGCGCTGAGTGGACAGCGCGCCGCCGGTGGAGCTGCTGTCGGCCAGCAGGCGGACGGTGGTGGGCGCGCTGCCGACGGCCTCGGCCTCGGCCTCGCGGACGATCACGGACTCTTCGAATGACGGTACGAACAGTGACATCGGACCCCCGGTCGATGCGGTTGACGTGGCGGGACGAACTGTGGTCAGACCAGGAACAGCAGTGCGGCGCTGATCAGTACAACGACCGCGGTGGCGAAGTGGATCCCGAACGCGACGGCTTTCGTGCCGCCGTGCCGCAGGACGATCAGCGTGTCACCGAGCGGCACGAGGGCCACGGCGAGCATGAACCAGGCCTCGGCGCGCGCTCCGGCGAAGGCCGGCAGCGCCAGGCCCACGAGGCCGAGCGTGCCGTCCCCGACGAGCCTCCGCCGGGGCTGGGCCCCGGCCGGCCAAGGTCACTTCGCGGCGCGCACGAACCGACGAGCCTCCGCCGGGGCTGGGCGCGGGCCGCCGGACCGGCGTTGCCGCCTTCTCACTCGGCGGCCGGCAGCGCCGCCCGCGGCCGCTGCCATCCCCGCGATCCGCGGGCCAGCAGCCAGGCGGTCGTCTCCTCGGGAGGCATCGCCGCGGCGACGAGCCAGCCCTGTACGGCGTCGCAGCCGAGGTCCCGCAGACGCTCCCAGGTCTCGTCGTCCTCGACGCCCTCGGCGACGACGAGCAGGCCCAGCGAGTGCGCGAGGTCGACGGTGCAGCGCACGATCTCCGCATCCTCCGCGTCGACCGCCAGCCGGGCCACGAAGGAGCGGTCGATCTTCAGCTCGCTCACCGGCAGCCGCCGCAGATGGACGAGCGAGGAGTAGCCCGTGCCGAAGTCGTCGAGCGACATCTTCACACCGTGCCCGGCCAGGCCCGCGAGGGTGTCGGCGGCCCGCTGCGGGTCCTCCAGCAGCACGTGTTCCGTGATCTCCAGCTGGAGCGCCCCGGCGGGGACCCCGTGCCGGGCGAGCCGCGCGGCGACCGACCCGGCGAAGCCGGGCGTGTGCACGTCCCGCGGGGAGACGTTGACGGCGACCGGCACCCTCACACCCTGCGCCCGCCAGCGGGCCACCTGCCCGAGGGCGGTCTCCAGCACGTACTCGGTGAGGTGGGGCATGAGACCGGACGACTCGGCTATCGCTATGAACTCGTCCGGCGGCACCTTCCCGCGCTCGGGGTGCACCCAGCGCACCAGCGCCTCCAGCCCGGCGACCTGGCCGTCGAAGCGGACCTTGGGCTGGTAGTGCAGCTGCACCTCGTGCGCGTCCAGTGCCCGGCGCAGATCACCGAGGAGGCCGAGGCGGTCGGGGGTGTTGGAGTCCCGCTTGGACTCGTACACCTCCACGCCGGTGCGGTCCCGCTTCGCCTGGTACATCGCCACGTCGGCCCGCCGCAGCAGGCCCTCGGCGTCCAGGGCGTGGTCGGGGAAGACGGCGACACCCGCGCTGGCCTCCAGCACCAGGGTGAGCCCGTCGAGGTCGAGCGGGGAGCTGAGGGCGGCGACGAGGCCGCGCGCGACGCGGGTGGCCGACGTGGTGGAGTCGGCGACGGGCAGTAAAACGGCGAACTCGTCGCCGCCGAGCCGGGCGGCCTCGGCACCGCGCGGCAGGGCGAGCCGCAGCCGGTCGGCGATCTGGAGCAGCAGCCGGTCACCGGCCAGATGACCGAGCGTGTCGTTCACCGACCGGAACCGGTCGAGGTCGATCAGCATGAGGGCGGAGCGGGCGTCGATGCGCTCGGCGTCGTCGAGGGCGGTCCAGATCCGGTCCAGCAGCCACTGCCGGTTGGGCAGCCCGGTCAGCGGGTCGCGCAGCTGCTCCTCGGCGCGGGCGCGGGCCATCCACAGCGTGGAGTCGAGGGCGATGAGGGGGATGGCGAACAGCGGGAGCAGGACCGGCTGGGCCTCGGCGACCACGCACAGCAGGGGCGCGATGCCGAGCAGTGCGACGGCGACCAGGCCCTGCCGGACCAGGGCGGTACGGGAGACGGTGGGCAGTGCGCCGTCGCGCGGGGCGTGCAGGTACCACAGCAGGCCGCGGCTGACGGCGAGATAGGCGACCGCGACGAGGACGACCACGGGTACGGCGGTGATGCCCCAACTGTGCGGCCGCCAGGGGTGCTCGACGCTCGGCACCCGCCCGAACGCCCCGAGCACGAGGGCGCCGGCCGCGATCCCGAGCATGTCCACCGCGCCGTGCCGTACGCCCTGCCGCCAGTGGTGCCGCCGGGCTATGCCGACCAGGACGACGACGGTGAGGCTGACCATGGCCGCGGCCACCCAGCCGTAGAGCAGCAGGACGGCGAGGGTGAGGGCGGCGCCGGAGCCGGTGCCGCCCCACCAGCGGGCGCGGCCCAGCATGACGAGGTGGCCGACGATGATCCCGGTGAGCAGGGCCAGCGCCCAGCCGACCGTGCCGCACGGGAAGAGGGCGTGGTGGCCGGTGAAGGCGCGGTAGAAACCGGCGCCGAGGACGAAGCCGGCGGCGGCCACGACGACCGCGGGCAGCGTGGGCCAGGACAGGCGCCGTCGAGCGTCGGCGCCGGCCGCGCCGGGGGCGGGCTCGAGGGCCGGCGGTATGCGGGTGCGCCCTTCGGCGGCGCCGGCTCCAGCCGTACGCGTCTGCACACGCGTTCGGCCGGCGCGCCGTCCCGGCCACCTGTTCCCCCGCCACGCGGCCGCACGGCCGCGCAGGCGCAGCCGTGAGTACGGGGCGGCGCTCTCGGTCGGTTCCATTCCCGTCCCTCTCACAGCCGGCGGTGCCCACGCCACGCGGCCCGCTGTCCGACACCCATCAGCGGCACCGCGTTGAAGAAACCTTCCCAGCGCCCTCGGAGCGCACGGAAATGCCCCGACCGCAGCTGGGCACGGCAGGCGCACACCTCAACAGTAGGCCGCGGAAGGCTTTCACGGGCACCGGTCGTCGACGGTTGCCCGAATGCGCCCGAGCCACCCGTATGCATCTGATATGCACCGAACGGGTGGCCTTCAACCGCTACTCCCCGGTCGGAAGCGCGACTTCGGCCGCCGCCTCGGGCCCCTGCTCCAAGAGAACGCCGAAACCGTCCTCGTTCAGGACCGGAACCTTCAGCTGCACGGCCTTGTCGTACTTCGATCCGGGATTGTCACCCACAACCACGAACGAGGTCTTCTTCGATACCGAACCGGTCACCTTCGCGCCGCGGCTCTGCAGCGCCTCCTTGGCGCCGTCCCTGGTGAAGTTCTCCAGGGTGCCCGTGACGACGACGGTGAGTCCCTCCAGCGGGCGCGGCCCCTCGTCCTCACCGGAGGCCTGGTCCTCCAGCGGGACTCCGGCGGCCTTCCACTTACGGATGATCTCGCGGTGCCAGTCCTCCGCGAACCACTCCTTGACCGCGGCCGCGATGATGGGGCCGACGCCGTCCGTGGCCGCCAGCTCCGCCTCGCTGGCCTGTTCGATGCGGTCGATGGAACGGAACTCGCGGGCGAGGGCCTGCGCCGCCACCGGGCCCACGTGCCGGATCGACAGGCCGTTGAGGAACCGCCACAGCGGACGCTGTTTGGCCGCCTCGATGTTCTCCAGCAGCGCGAGGGTGTTCTTCTTCGGCTCGCCCTTCTGGTTGGCGAAGACCGTGACGACCTTCTCCTCCCCGGTCTTGGGGTCCCGCTTGGGCAGGCCGCTGTCCGGGTCCAGCACATAGGCCTTGATGGGCAGCAGCTTCTCCACCGTCAGGTCGAACAGGTCGCCCTCGTCCACCAGCGGCGGGTCCGCCGGCTCCAGCGGACGGGTGAGGGCCGCGGCGGCCACCTCGCCGAAGTGCTCGATGTCCAGGCACTCGCGGCCCGCGAGATACGCGAGGCGCTCGCGCAACTGGGCGGGGCACGAGCGGGCGTTGGGGCAGCGCAGGTCGATGTCGCCCTCTTTCATGGGCCGCAGCGGCGTGCCACACTCGGGGCACTCGCTCGGCATCACGAACTCCCGCTCGCTGCCGTCCCGCAGGTCGACGACCGGGCCGAGGATCTCCGGGATGACGTCACCGGCCTTGCGCAGGACGACCGTGTCGCCGATGAGCACGCCCTTGGCCTTGACGACCTCCTGGTTGTGCAGGGTGGCGAACTCCACCTCGCTGCCCGCGACCGTGACCGGCTCGACCTGCGCGTACGGCGTGACGCGGCCGGTGCGGCCTACGCTGACCTTGATGTCGACGAGCTTGGTGTTGACCTCTTCCGGGGCGTACTTGTACGCGATGGCCCAGCGGGGCGCCCGCGCGGTGGAGCCGAGCCGGCCCTGGAGCCGGATCTCGTCGAGCTTGACGACCACGCCGTCGATCTCGTGCTCCACGGAGTGGCGGTGCTCGTCGTAGTACGCGATGAACTCCCGCACGCCGTCGAGGTCGTCGACCACCCGGTTGTGCGGGGAGGTCGGCAGGCCCCAGGTCTTCAGCAGGTCGTAGGCCTGGGAGAGGCGGTCCGGGACGGTGAAGCCCTCCAGGGCGCCGATGCCGTGGACCACCATGTGCAGCGGGCGGGTGGCGGTGACGCGCGGGTCCTTCTGGCGCAGCGAACCGGCCGCCGCGTTGCGGGGGTTGGCGAACGGCTTCTCGCCGGCCGCGACCAGGCGCTCGTTGAGTTCGAGGAACTTGTCCATCGGGAAGTACACCTCGCCGCGGATCTCCACGAGGTCGGGCACCTTGTCGCCCTTGAGGCGGTCCGGGATCTCCGCGATCGTCCGCACGTTGGGCGTGATGTCCTCGCCGACGCGGCCGTCGCCGCGGGTCGCCGCGCGGGTGAGGCGGCCGTGCTCATAGGTCAGGTTGACCGCGAGGCCGTCGACCTTCAGTTCGCACAGGAAGTGGTACGTCTGGTCGCCCAGTTCGCGCGCGATGCGGTCGGCCCAGGCGGCCAGCTCGTCGTCGTTGAACGTGTTGTCGAGCGAGAGCATGCGCTCGCGGTGCTCGACCGCGGCGAACTCCGTCTTGTACGACCCCGCGACCTTCTGGGTCGGCGAGTCCGGGGTGCGCAGCTCCGGGTACTGCTCCTCCAGGGCCTCCACGGACTTCAGGAGCTCGTCGAACTCCGCGTCGCTGATGACGGGAGCGTCCTTCACGTAGTACCGGAAGCGGTGCTCCTCGACCTGCTCCGCCAGCTGCGCGTGCTTCTCGCGGGCCTCGGCGGGCACCGCCGTCGTCTCCGCTTGCTTGTCGCCGGCCACCGTGTTGTCCTCCCGTTACTCTGGGTTGTCCGCGAGGGATCTCGCCGCCCGGACGCAGTGGGCGAGCGCCTGGCGTGCGTAGGCAGGGGAAGCACCCGCCAGACCGCACGCCGGGGTCACCGTGACCGCCTCCTCCAGCAGCCCCGGATGCAGGCCCAGCCTGCGCCACAGCGTCCTGACACCCATGACGCTACCGGCAGGGTCTGACAATGGGCCGTCCGCGCCCGCCACCACACCGGTGAACAGCCGGGTGCCGGCCTCCACGGCCTCGCCGATCGCGTCGTCGTCACGCTCGGTGAGGAGGGCGAAGTCGAAGGAGACGGCGGCCGCGCCGGCCCGCCGCAGCAGGGCGAACGGCACGTCGGGCGCGCAGGAGTGCACGACCACCGGCCCGCCGGCGTGCGCCGCGACGACGTCCCGCAGGGTGGCCTCCACGACCTGCCGGTCCACGGCCCGGTGCGTGCGGTAGCCGCTGGCGGTGCGGACCTGTCCGCGCAGGACGGCGGTGAGGGAGGGCTCGTCGAGCTGGAGCACCACCCGGGCGCCGGGGACGCGCCGCCGGACCTCGGCCAGGTGCAGCCGCAGCCCCTCCCCCAGCGAGGCGGCGAGGTCACGGCAGGCGCCGGGGTCGGACAGGGCGGCCTCGCCGTTCCTCAGCTCCAGCGCGGCGGCGAGCGTCCAGGGCCCGACCGCCTGCACTTTCAGATCGCCCTCGTAGCCCTGCGTGAACTCCTCCAGCGCGTCCAGGTCCTCGCCCAGCCAGGACCGCGCGCGCTTGGTGTCCCGGCCCGGCCGGTCCCCGATCCGCCATCCGCTGGGCTCCACGCGCGCGTACAGCTCCACGAGCATCCCGGCGGTGCGGCCGATCATGTCGGCACCGGGCCCGCGCCCCGGCAGTTCGGGCAGGAAGGGGAAGTCCTCGAAGCTGCCGGTCGCCGTCCTGGCCGCCTCCCGGGCGTCGCCGCCGGGCATGGATCCGACACCGGTGGCCGACGGGAACCTGAACTGGTTGTTCTCACTCACTCCGGCAGGGTATGCCGTGGGCGGTGAGGGCACGGGGCCGCGCCGGGTCCAAGCCCCGCGCCGAGACCGGACCCCGGCGGGCGGCGCCACCGGAGGCAGACCCCCCGGCCGCACCGGATTCGCGCCGCCACCGCCAAGGCCGCCGCCCCAGCCGCGCCGGACTCGCACCGCCACCGGCAGCGGGCCGGCGTACGGGGCGAACTTCCGGACGACTCGATGGGCAACGCCGGCCGGCAGGCCGAGCGCCACCACCCGCCGGAGGCCGACGCCTCAGCCGCACCGGATCCGCGCCGCCACCGCCGGAGGCCGACGCCTCAGCCGCACCGGATCCGCGGCACCCGCCGGAGGTCAGCGCCCCGGCCGCACCGTCAGGTCGTTGACCTCCGCGTCCTTGGGCAGATCCAGGGACATCAGGATCGTCGTGGCGACCGACTCGGGGTCGATCCACCGGGCGGGGTCGTAGTCCTTGCCCTCCTGCTGGTGGACCTTGGCCTGCATCGGGCTGGCGGTGCGGCCGGGGTAGACCGAGGTGACGCGGACGCCGTTGCCGTGCTCCTCCTGGCGCAGGGAGTCGGCGAGGGCCTTCAGGCCGTGCTTGGAGGCGGCGTACGCGGACCAGCCGGCGCCCGCGCTGAGTCCGGCGCCGGAGTTGACGAACAGCACGTGGCCGCGGGCCGCGCGGAGCTGGGGCAGGAAGTGCCGGGTCAGCTCGGCGGGGGCGATCAGGTTGACGTCGAGCTGGTGGCGCCAGGACTTCGGCGTGAGGTCGCCGACCTCCCCCAGGTCGACGACTCCTGCGATGTGCAGCAGGGAGTCCACCCGGTCGGGGAGCGTCTGGTGGGAGAAGGCCCAGGAGAGCCTGTCCGGGTCCGCGAGGTCGCCGACCAGGGTGCGGGCGCCCGGGAACTCGGCGGCCAGTTCCTTCGCCCGGGCCGCGTCGCGCGCGTGCAGCACGAGGTCGTCCCCGCGCGCGTGCAGACGGCGGGCGACGGCCGCGCCGATGCCGGAACCGGCCCCGGTGATCACATGAGTAGCCATGACCGCCATGGTCGCATCAGTGGACGCCGAGCTGCTCCTCCAGGTGGGCCAGCGCCCGGACCGGCTCCTCGGCGAAGAACACCAGCTCGGACAGCGGGCGCGGCAGGAAGCCCTCGTCCTCCATGCGGCGGAACTGCTCCTGCAGCCCGTCGTAGAACCCGGCGGTGTTCAGCAGCACCACGGGCTTGTCGGTGCGGCCGTGCTTCTTCAGCTCCAGGATCTCGGTGGCCTCGTCCAGCGTGCCGGTGCCGCCGACCATGATCACCACGGCGTCGGCCTTCTCCAGCAGCAGCCGCTTGCGCTCGGCGAGGTCGGCGGCGATGACCATCTCGTCGGCACCGGGCCGCGCCTTGTTCGCCAGGAACTCCACGGACACGCCCAGCAGCCTGCCGCCCGCCTCCTGCACGCCGTCGGCGACCACCTTCATCAGTCCGACGTTGGAGCCGCCCCAGACCAGGGTGTGGCCGGCCTTGCCGAGCAGTTCCGCGAATTCGCGCGCGGGGCGGGTGTAACGGTCGTCGAGGTCGGCGGCGGACAGGAAGACGCAGATGTTCATGGCGCCCACCGTACGTCCCCCGCTCCGGCCGGGAAGAAGCGCGCCCCCGTCGGTGCTGTCCAGGTATGACCCAAGGACACACCATCACGATCGAAAAGGGCGAGCAGCACGTGCGCGTCGTGCACGGTGGCCAGGTGCTCGCGGAGACCGACCGCCCCCTCGTGCTGCGGGAGACGGGCAGCCCGGTGCGGTACTACATCCCGGCCGAGGACGTGCGCCTCGACCTTCTGACGCCCTCCGAGACCCACACCGTCTGCCCCTTCAAGGGGACGGCGTCCTACTGGTCGCTGCCGGACGCGCAGGACCTGGTGTGGGCGTATCCGGACCCCAAGGCGGCCGTGGCCGGGATCAAGGACCACCTCTGCTTCTACGAGGTGGAAGTGTCATGAGCGCCCCCGGCTTCGCCGTGTCGTGACCGATGAGCTCCGTGTCGTGCGGCAGTCTGCACGGCCATGGACAAGAAGACGACTTCCCGCGACGGCACCTCCCTCGCCTACGGAGTGACCGGCCGGGGGCCCACGGTGATCCTGGTGAGCGGCGCGATGTCCACCGGGGGCACCCTGGCGCCCCTGGCCGAGCGGCTCGCGGACCGCTGCACGGCCGTCGTCTACGACCGGCGCGGTCGCGGCGCGAGCGGGGACACGAAGCCCTACGCGGTCGAGCGCGAGGTGGAGGACCTGGCCGCGCTGATCGGCGCCGTGGGTGGCGACGCGGCGCTCTTCGGCGTGTCCTCGGGCGGCGCGCTGGTGCTGGAGGCGGCGGCGAGCGGGCTGCCGGTCGGCCGGGCGGCGGTGTACGAGGTGCCCTACGCGGACCACCTGGCCGGCGGCGCCGAGCGCGAGGCGGTGTACAAGGAGCAGTTGAACAGGGCCCTGTCGGAGGGGCGGCGCGGGGACGCGGTGGAGCTGTTCCTGCGCCTGACCGGCCTCGGCGAGGAGGTCATCCAGGGCGCCCGCCAGTCGCCGATGTGGGCCGGCATGGAGGCGGTCGCGCCGAGCCTCGCGTACGACGACGCGGTGATGGGCGAAGGTCTGGTGCCCCGGGAGCGGCTGGCCGCGATCTCGGTGCCCGTGCTGGCGGTCGCGGGCGGCGCGAGCCCCTCGTGGATGCGCACGGCGTCCCGTGAGATCGCGGACACGGTGCCGCAGGGGACGTACCGGATCCTGGAAGGGCAGACCCACATGGTGGAACCGGAGGTGCTCGCCCCGGTGCTGGCCGGGTTCTTCGCGGGCTGAGCGACGGTTACACGGCCGCCCTCGCGCGCGTGGTCGACGCGATCGTCGCCGAGCCCACCACGCGCGTGCCGTCGTACAGCACGATCGCCTGGCCGGGGGCGACCCCGCGGACCGGCTCGGCGAAGGTCACGCGCAGCTCGCCGTCGACGAGTTCCGCGGTGACCCCGGTCTCGCCGCCGTGGGCGCGCAGCTGGGCGGTGTAGCTGCCGGGGCCGGTGGGCGCGGCGCCGCACCAGCGGGGCCGGATCGCGGTGAGCGCGCAGACGTCCAGGGCTTCGGCGGGGCCGACGGTGACGGTGTTGTTCACCGGGGAGATGTCCAGGACGTAGCGCGGCTTGCCGTCGGGGGCCGGGGTGCCGATGCGCAGGCCCTTGCGCTGGCCGATGGTGAAGCCGTACGCGCCCTCGTGCGTGCCCAGCCTGGCGCCGGTCTCGTCGACGATGTCGCCCTCCGCCTTGCCCAGCCGCCGCGCCAGGAAGCCCTGGGTGTCGCCGTCGGCGATGAAGCAGATGTCGTGCGAGTCGGGCTTCCTGGCCACCGCGAGGCCCCGCCGCTCGGCCTCGGCGCGGATCTCGTCCTTGGTGGTGACCGTGTCGCCGAGCGGGAACATGGCGTGCGCGAGCTGCTTGTCGTCCAGCACGCCGAGCACGTACGACTGGTCCTTGGCCATGTCCGAGGCGCGGTGCAGCTCGCGGGAGCCGTCCTCGCGCAGGACCACCGTGGCGTAGTGGCCGGTGCAGACGGCGTCGAAGCCGAGGGCCAGCGCCTTGTCGAGCAGCGCGGCGAACTTGATCTTCTCGTTGCAGCGCAGGCACGGGTTCGGCGTGCGGCCGGCCTCGTACTCGGCGATGAAGTCCTCGACCACGTCCTCGCGGAAGCGGTCGGCGAGGTCCCAGACGTAGAACGGGATGCCGATGACGTCGGCGGCCCGGCGGGCGTCGCGCGAGTCCTCGATGGTGCAACAGCCCCGCGCCCCGGTGCGGAAGGACTGCGGGTTCGCGGAGAGCGCGAGGTGGACGCCGGTGACGTCGTGGCCGGCCTCCGCGGCGCGCGCGGCGGCGACGGCGGAGTCGACGCCGCCCGACATGGCGGCGAGGACGCGGAGGGGGCGCTGCGGGGTCTCAGTCATAACCCCTCCAGGGTACGGGGCGTCGGGAACCGGGACGGCCGGCCGTCCGTTGACGGTCACGAGGGGCGGACGGGCGGGAATCGGGCGGGGGGATCATGAGCGACACGGACCGGGGGCTGGGACGGCGCGCGCTGCTGGCCGGCGGGGCCGCGGCCGCCGTCGGCTCGGCCGTGCTGGCGCGTCAGGAGCTGTCCCGGCTGTGGTGGCGGCTGCCGGGCGTGGAGAGACCGCGGGTGGCGGGCGCGGTGGACTTCCGCGGCGCGCGCTGGGTGGCGGCCTCACCGGCGAACTACCGCCGGGCGAACCGGCCCGACGACTATCCCGTCGACCGGATCGTCGTCCACGTCACCCAGGGCGGGTACGACTCGGCGGTGAAGGTCTTCCGGGACCCGGCGTACGGCGCCGCCGCCCACTACATCGTGCGCCAGGACGGCCGGGTCACCCAGCTGGTGCGGGAGCTGGACGTGGCGTTCCACGCCGGGAACCGGGACTACAACGAGCGCAGCGTCGGCATCGAGCACGAGGGGTTCGTGACCCGGGCCGACTCCTTCACGGAGGCGATGTACACGGCCTCGGCGCGGCTGGCGGCGGCGATATGCGGGCGGTACGGCATACCCGTCGACCGGGAGCACATCATCGGGCACATCGAGGTCCCGGGCACGGACCACACGGATCCGGGGCCCTACTGGGACTGGGAGCGATACCTGAAAAAAATCAAGGTATGACCCCTTTTCGTCCGGTATCGACCGTTTTATTGTATTGACAGGCCTACGGGACGAGTGAGGGAGTTCAAGCGGAGTAGCCGACTTCAGCGTGAGGGACATGAATCTCCCAAGAGAGGTACACGATCTCCGCTGGTGCCGACATCGACGCTCGGGCTGAGAGGCCGGAAGGTCGCAAGACCGGAAAGCGACCCCCAGCACCTGATCCGGACAATGCCGGCGAAGGGAACCCGCCTCGTAGGTCGCTTTGTGCGTGCCTCCGCTCGCGCCTCAGGTGAGTCCCGCCGCGCGCGCCCGCTCCACGGCCGGGCCGATGGCCTTGGCGACCGCCTCGACGTCCGCCGCGGTGGAGGTGTGGCCGAGGGAGAAGCGCAGGGTGCCGCGGGCCAGGTCCGGGTCGGCGCCGGTGGCGAGCAGGACGTGGCTGGGCTGGGCGACCCCCGCGGTGCACGCGGAGCCGGTGGAGCACTCGATGCCCTGGGCGTCCAGCAGGAGCAGCAGCGAGTCGCCCTCGCAGCCGGGGAAGGTGAAGTGCGCGTTGGCCGGCAACCGGCCCTCGGGCGCCGGGTCGCCGCCGAGGATCGCGTCCGGCACGGCGCCGCGGACGGCGTCGACCAACTGGTCCCGCAGGGCGCCGATCTCGCGGGCGAACCATTCGCGCCGCTCGGTGGCGAGCCGGCCGGCGACGGCGAAGGAGGCGACGGCCGGGACGTCCAGGGTGCCGGAGCGCACGTGCCGCTCCTGGCCGCCGCCGTGCAGGACGGGCACGGGGGTGTACTCGCGCCCGAGCAGCAGCGCGCCGATGCCGTACGGGCCGCCGATCTTGTGGGCCGAGACCGTCATCGCGGCGAGACCGGAGCCGGCGAAGTCGACCGGGACCTGTCCGAAGGCCTGGACCGCGTCGGCGTGCAGCGGGATGCCGAACTCGGCGGCGACGTCGGCGAGTTCGCGGACCGGCATGAGCGTGCCGATCTCGTTGTTCGCCCACATCACGGTGGCCAGGGCGACGTCCTCGGGATTGCGTGCGAGGGCTTCGTGCAGGGTTTCGGGGTGGACGCGGCCGTAGGAGTCGACGGGGAGGTACTCGACCGTGGCGCCCTCGTGTTCGCCGAGCCAGTGCACGGCGTCGAGGACGGCGTGGTGCTCGACGGGGCTGGCCAGGACGCGGGTGCGGGCCGGGTCGGCGGCGCGGCGGGCCCAGTACAGGCCCTTCACGGCGAGGTTGTCGGCCTCGGTGCCGCCCGAGGTGAAGACGACCTCGCTGGGGCGGGCGCCGAGTGCTTCCGCGAGGGTCTCGCGGGATTCCTCGACCGTACGGCGAGCCTGCCGGCCGGACGCGTGGAGGGAGGAGGCGTTCCCCGTGATGCTCAGCTGGGCGGTGAATGCCTCTGCCGCCTCCGGGAGCATCGGGGTTGTCGCGGCGTGGTCGAGGTAAGCCATGGTGAGGCCGATTCTACGGGGCCTCTGCGGTTGCTTCGGGCGCGGACGCGTGCGGTTGGCCGAGGGGCGCCTTTGCTCGGCCCGGGTTGGCCGCGGCGGGAGTCGGGCGCCGCCCTCCCGGGGTCCCGTGCGGGGGCGTCCGGGGGACGTGCAGCCGCCCCCCGCTCACAGGCTCCAGGACACCGTGTGGGACATCTCCATGGCGGCGACCAGGACCGCGAGGTCGGCGATGCCCAGGGCGAGGCCCAGGCAGGCACGGCCTCGGCGGGCGGTGCCGCGCCAGAGGGAGACGGCCGCCAGGGCGATGGCGATGGGCCCGAGGAACAGGTTCAGGACCAGCAGACCGAGGAGGCCGAGGATGAAGGACGCGACGGCCATGCCGTCGGCGTCGCGGGTGCGGGGACGGGGGTCGGGGCCGCTCGTGGCCGGTGCGGTGAGTTGCATGGCGCTCAGCTCCTGGAAGTCGTGACGGACGGACGGTCGGTCGCGGCGCGGCGACGGCGGCCGTGGCGCTCGCGGACGGCGAAGACGCCGAGCCAGACGGCGATGACGGCGGCCATGGCACCGGTGACGGTCAGCGGTGCGTGAGCCACGGTGCCCAGCACGACGCCGAGCAGCATGAGTGCGGCGACGAGGAACAGCATGGGATCGGATCCCCCTCCGGGAGGCCTTGCGTCCGGCCTCGTATGAAGTTTCGGTAAACAGTTGTAGTAACACTTGTTCACTGAGTTCCAGTCTAGCGGGTACCGCGGCTTTTCAATTCCAGAGAACAGTTGTTAACTGATGACATGAGTCACACCCTCGGCATCCGGCAGGCCCAGAAGCAGAAGACCCGGCAGGCGTTCCTCGACGCGGCGCTCGCGCTACTGGAGGAGCAGAGCCTGAGCAGCCTGGGCCTGCGCGAGGTCACCCGGGCCGTCGGGGTCGCCCCGACCGCCTTCTACCGGCACTTCCGCTCGACGGCCGACCTCGGAGTCGCCCTGGTCGACGAGGCGCTGGGCAGCCTGCACCCGATGGTGCGGACGACGGTGTCCACGGCGGGCGACAGCGAGGAACGCATCGCGCGCGCCATCGAGCTGATCGCCCGTCACGTGGACGCGTTCCCCGCGCACGTCCGCTTCATCGCCCGGGAGCGGCACGGCGGAGTGCAGCCGGTGCGCGAGGCCATCCGCGACCAACTGGCCCGATTCGCCGAGGAGGTGAAGGCCGAGCTGGCCAAGGACCCGCAGGCCGCCGGGTGGAGCGACGACGACCTGCTGATGCTCGCGCATCTCTACGTCGACCAGATGCTCATCACGGCCTCCCTCTTCCTGGAGACGCTGGAGGCCTCGCGGGAGGAGCGCGAGCGGGTGACCCAGCTCGCCACCCGTCAGTTGCGGCTCATCAGCGTCGGCCGCAGGCACTGGCTGGACTGAGCGGGCGGAACGGGTCAGCCCCGCGGGCACCCGGTCCCGGCCGCCCCTGACCGCTGCCGGCCGGATCACCGCAGCCCCCGGCGCCACTGGCCGCCCCTGCCCAGCCCGGCCCACCTGCCCCTGGGCGCCCCTTCTCGGCGTCCCCGCGCGGCGGCGGCAAGGCGTGCGCGGATCACGGGAGTCGGCTCCGGGAGCGGCGGGGACGTCCTGGGCAGCCGCTATCGACCCACCGTGCCTTCGGGGCCCTCGGGCTCGCCCTGGTCGTCGCCCGTCCCTGCGGACGCCCCCTCGTACAGGGCCGCGACGGAGCGGGCCCCGGCAAGGAGTTCCGCGCGGGCCCGAGGCGGGTCCAGGACCTCCACCTGGTCGGAGAACGCGAGGAGTTGGCGGACCGCGCGCAGCACCGGATACGTCAGCCCGGCGGTGACCCAGTCGCTCTGGCCGTCGTCGTCGGGCAGGGCCGTGAGGTCGGAGGCGAACATCCGGCGGAACATGTCCAGCCGCTCCCGCCGGACCCGGACCGTGACGTCGATGCCGCCGTCCCGCTCCTCCACCTGGCGGCGCAACACCTCCCAGGCGTCCGCGAGTTCGACGCCAGGCCGGCGTCGCACGGGATCGTCCAGCAGCCGGGCCGAGCGCACCCGGTCGGCCCGGAACAGCTGCGGCCGGGCGCGCCGGTCGGCGACCAGGTACCAGACCCCGGCCTTGGCGACCAGGCCGTACGGGTCCACGGTGTACGTGCACGGCTCCCGCCGGCCGCTGTGCCGGTAGCGCAGCCGCAGCCGCCGGTCGGAGAAGACCGCGTCCTGGAGCACCTCCAGGTCGACGGACTGCTGCGGGCCGCTCTTCCAGCGGGTGGCGTCGACCAGGATGCGCCGGCTGGTCACCTCGGCGGCGGGCCGGTGCGGCGCCGGCAGCGCCGCCATCACCTTGCGCAGGGCCGAGCCCAGGGCCGCGTCGAGCCCGAGCGCGGCATGGGCGCCCTGGGCGGCCAGGATGAACAGGGCGCGGGACTCGTCGGCGGTCAGCCCGGTGACGTCGGTGCGGAAACCGGCGAGGAGTTCGATGCCGCCGTGCCGGCCGCGCTCGGCGTACACGGGGACGCCGGAGGCCGACAGCGCCTCGACGTCCCGGTAGATGGTGCGGACCGACACCTCGAGCCGGTCGGCGAGTTCGTGCGCCGGGACGCGGCCCCGGGTCTGCAGGAGCAGCAGGATCGACAGCAGCCGGTCGGACTTCACACCCCAAGCATCCCGCCGCCGCGGAACCCCGCGCAAATGTTGACGGAAACTGTCAGGTTATCCGGTGATCCTCTGTGTATCGACCTACGGAGAGGCAGACCATGACCACCACCGAGTTCATCGACCCGCGTCCCGTCTACACCCGTGCCACCGAGCAGGCGGCCGCCCTGATCCGGACCGTGCGCCCCGAGCAGCTCGACCGCCCCACGCCGTGCAGCGAGTTCGACGTGCGGCGCCTGCTGGAGCACCTCGTCGGCGGCAGCCTGCGGATCGCGGTCGTCGGCGAGGGCGGCGACGGCCTCGCCGTGGAGCCGTTCGCCGGGGGCGTCGAGGACGACGGCTGGGCGGCGGCCTACGACGAGGTGCGCGTGCGCGTCCTCAAGGCGTGGGAGAGCGACGAGCGGATGACGACGCCGGTGCGGGTGCCCTGGGGCGAGGTGCCGGGCCACGCGGCCCTGTCCGGGTACGTCATGGAGATCGTGACGCACACCTGGGACCTCGCCGAGGCCCTCGGGCACCCGCGGGAACTGGACCCGGAGCTCGCCGAGTTCGCTCTGGCCACCGCGCGCAAGGTGCTGCCGGACTCCCGCCCGCGCGACGCGGCGACCCCCTTCGGAGCCCGGCGCGAGGCCGCCGCGGGAGCCGGCGCCTACGAAGAGCTGGCGGCCTGGCTGGGCCGCACCCCGCTCAGCCGAGCCTGACCCGGGCCAGCTGCCGGGACTGGGCGACCAGGCGGTCCTCGCTGTCCCAGACCTCGGCGTCCTCCTCCAGGAAGCCGCCGGCCAGGTTGCGGGTGGTGATCGACACGCGCAGCGGGCCGGGGGCCGGGCGGTGGCGGACGTGGACGGTGAGTTCGACCGTGGGGACCCAGCCCTTCAGGCCGATCTCGAACGCGGTGGGCGGCAGCGCGTCCACCGCGAGCAGCAGGGAGAACGGGTCGGCGTCGCGGCCGTCGGCCAGCCCGAACCAGGCGCGCATCTCCCCCTTGCCGGAGGGCGCGCCGAGCGCCCAGCCGAGGGTGGCCGGGTCCAGCTTGAGCATCAGCCGGTCGGCGATGGCCGAGCTGCCCTCGACCGGGGCAGGTCCGTCCTCGGGGCCGAAGCACTGGTCCAGCGGCGGGATGGCGGGGGGCGTCGCGGTCGTGCGGACGTCGTCGGGGAGGGCGGAGAGGTCGCCGTAGGAGGCGAGGACGCGGATGCGTTC
Source organism: Streptomyces sp. AF1A (assembly GCF_047340315.1). Classification (NCBI taxonomy): domain Bacteria; kingdom Bacillati; phylum Actinomycetota; class Actinomycetes; order Kitasatosporales; family Streptomycetaceae; genus Streptomyces; species Streptomyces sp. AF1A. The sequence goes on along the minus strand of NZ_JBLEBI010000033.1, from coordinate 24,654 downwards.
GACCTCGTTGCCCTGGTCGTCGTACTGGAAGAGCGAGGCCTGGCCGGTGGAGAGGGTGCGGCCGGTGCGGACCGTCTCCGTGCGGACGACCGCTGGTCCGGGCTGGGACGCGGTCAGGTAGTGCGCGGAGACGGTGAAGGGGTCCGGGTGCGGAAGGGTGTCCGCGAGGGCCCGGCCGAGCACGGCCAGCAGATAGCCGCCGTTGACGGCGTTGATGATCGTCCAGCCCGCCGAGAGGTCGACGTCGTAGACGCCGGGCTCACGCCGGGTGACCGCGGTGTCGCGGTCGAACTCGCTGTCGCCGATCACGGATGCGGAAGCTGCTTCTGGCATGGGTGAACGGTACAACAAGAAACTACTAAGCGGTAGCTTTTCGAGCGGACCGGGAGATGGCGGCAGCCCCACGGATGCCTCGCCCGGGTGAGGATCCGGCAATTTCCAGGTAAGTGTCCTGACACGTCCGTAACCCCAGGCCCCTGTTTCCCCTCTATGGGGACATGAGCCTCACCGGGACTCCGTTCCTCTACACGACCGTCGTGCTGGCGGTGGTCGCCCTCGTACTGCCGCTCGTCCTGTGGTCGCGGATGCGCGGGCCCAGACCCCTGCGCACCGCGGCCCGGGTGCTGATGCTGCTGTTCGCCCAGGGTACGGCCGTCACGCTGGTCTTCGTGCTGGTCAACAACCAGAACAACCTGTACGACAACTGGGCCGACCTCTTCGGTACCGGAAACCACGTCCAGCAGGCCGCCGATCTCGGCAAGGACGGAACCGGCGGCATAGCGGTACGACGGCTGCCCAAGGTCCGGCAGACCTTCACGGCGGCCGACGGCCCCGGCATGCACGCGGCCGGCGGGGTGCGCGTCACCCAGCTCAAGGGCCGGGTGTCGGGCGTGAACGCGGAGGTCTACGTCTGGCTGCCGCCGCAGTACAACGAGCCGGCCTACCGCAACAAGAAGTTCCCGGTGGTGGAGCTGCTCCCGGGCTACCCGGGCTCCGCGAAGGCCTGGTTCGGATCGCTCAAGACCCATGAACAGCTGCTGCCGCTCATGAAGAGCGGCCGGGTGGCGCCGTTCATCCTGGTCTCCCCGCGCACCAACCTGCTGGCCGGCGTCGACACCGGCTGCGCCAACATCCCCGGACAGGTCAACGCCGACACCTGGCTCAGCATCGACGTGCCGAAGATGGTCATGGACAACTTCCGCGCCCAGCCGGCGCCGCAGGGCTGGGCCGTCGCCGGATACTCGGCGGGCGCCCACTGCGCGGTCAAGCTGGCCGTGGCCCACCCCGACCGGTACCGGGCCGCGGTGAGCATGTCCGGCTACAACGACCCGATCGGCGAGCGCAACTCCCTCGCCGCCCAGAATCCCACCGTGCGGGCGGAGAACAACCCGTACCTGCTCCTGAGGAAGCAGCCCGTGCCGCCGCGGATCGCGCTCTACGTCTCCGGCGAGTCCGGCGACGGCTACGAGGCGGGAGTGGCCCTGGAGTCCATCGCGAAGGCGCCGACGACCGTGCACGTCGTGTTCCTGCCGCGCAGCGCGGGCGGCCACACCATGGCGCTGTGGAAGCCGCAGGTGCCGACGGTGTTCCGCTGGCTGACCCTGGAGATGGGCCAGAGCCGCCCCAAGGGGCACGACAGCACGCTCACCAAGACCGGCGGCTCCCTGACCGGGAACGCGAGCGGGACTACTCCTCGGCCACCGTCGACCGGCGGTTCCACGCCCGCGGAGCTCGCCAGTGGAACCGCATCGCGAGCAGGCGCAGCGCGAAGGCGGTGACCACCGCGAGCCCGGTGGTGAAGGGGGTCACGAGGTCGTAGCGGATGAACAGCACCACCATGGTCGCGCCGACGATCGCCGGGACCGCGTACAGGTCGCGGTCCCAGCGCAGCAGGGAGGGCACCTCGTTGGCGAGCACGTCGCGCAGCACGCCGCCGCCGACGGCGGTGGCGAGGCCCAGCGTCGCCGACGCGGTGAGGTTGAGTCCGTAGCTGTACGCCTTCGTCGTGCCGCTCACGCAGAACAGGCCGAGGCCGGCCGCGTCGAAGACGAGGACCGCGGCCTGGATCCGCTCCACGTGGGGGTGCAGGAAGAAGACCACGAGCGCGGCGATCAGCGGGGTGACGAAGTACCCCAGGTCGGTGAAGGCGGCCGGGGGCACGGCGCCGATGACCAGGTCGCGGAACAGCCCCCCGCCCAGCGCGGTGACCTCGGCGAGCACGGCGATGCCGAAGACGTCGAAGTTCTTCCGGACGGCCAGCAGCGCGCCGGAGATCGCGAACACGAAGATGCCGATCACATCGAGCGTGTGCTGGACGGAGGGACTGAAGAGTGGCTGGAGCTGCACCCTTCCATTCTTACCCAAGAACGGGTGTGCACCTTACAAAGCTAGGCTCACCGGTCCGGTTTCCCTGAGGTGAACAGCCAGGTACGGAAGAGGCCGCCCAGCTGCCGGCCGCTGACGCGCTCGGCGAGGCGGACGAAGTCGGCGGTGTCCGCGTTGCCGTACCGGTGCAGCCGCGTCCAGGCGGGCAGCAGCCGGAAGAAGGCCCGGTCGCCGATCCGCTCGCGGAGCATCTGGAGCGTCATCGCGCCGCGCTGGTAGACGGCGGAGGCGAACATGGTGTCGCGCTGCGGATCGGCGACCTTGGTCCGCCAGAAGGACGAGGTGGCGGGCAGCGCGTCGTACGCCGCCAGGAACGAGTCGTGGGCGGAGCGGGTGCCCTGGTGCTCGGCCCACAGCCACTGGGCGTAGGTGGCGAACCCCTCGTTGAGCCAGACGTCCTTCCACCGCGCCACGCTCACCGAGTCGCCGAACCACTGGTGGGCCAGCTCGTGCACGATCGTCGTCTCGTTGCGCACGGCCGAGTAGGCGGGCTTGCTCTGCACCTCCAGCGAGAACCCGGCCTCGGGCATGTCGTCCACGATCGCGCCGGTCTCCTCGAACGGGTACGGCCCGAAGAGCTTCGACCAGTAGTCGGTGGCGGCCGCGGTGACGGCGTACACGTCGACGTTGTTGCCGTTCCTCAGCACCGGGTCGACGGCGACGTAGATCGGGATGCCGCCGGGGGTGCGCCCGGTGCGCACGTCGAACTTCCCGATGGTGGCCGTGGCGAGGTAGGTCGCCATCGGCTTCGACTCCCGCCAGTGGGTGTACGTCGAGCCGCGCCTGTCGTACGTCGACACGAGCCGGCCGTTGGAGACGGCGGTCAGGCCCTCGGGCGCCTTGACACGGATGTCGTAGGTGGCCTTGTCGGAGGGGTGGTCGCTGGAGGGGAACCAGGTGGAGGCGGCGTTGGGCTCGCAGGCGACGAAGACGCCGTCGGGGGTCTTCATCCAGCCGTACTTGGAGCCGAAGACGACGGGCCCGCCGAGCGGCTGCGGTACGCCGCCGTAGGTGACCGTGACCCGGAACTGCCGTCCCCGCCGCAGGCTGTGGCGCGGGGTGACGGTGACCTCGTCGCCATCACGGGTGAACCGGGCTCGTCTGCCGTCGACTTCGACCCGGGTGATCTTCAGCCGCTGGAGGTCTAGGTCGAAGGAGGAGAGGTTCCGGGTGGCGCGGGCGGTGAGGGTCGTACGGCCGTCCAGGCGTCCGGTGCCGGGGGCGTAGGCGACGTCGAGGTCGTAGTGGAGGGCGTCGAAGCCGCCGTTGCCCAGCCGCGGGAAGTAGGGGTCGCCGATCCCGGGAGCGCCCGGGGTGGGGGCGGGGGCGGCGGCGATGAGGAGGAAGGAGGCCGCCGCGGTGGCAACGGCCCCTGCACGTGCCGAACGGGAGAGTGCCATGAATCGTCCCTTTCGAGCGTGTACCGATCAACCGTCGGACGCGGACGACTCTGCACTCTCCCGTTCGGCATGTACATGACTCTTACTCAGATGTCATGTGCTACTTGTCGGTTGACTCCTGGGTTTCGGCCACGGCTGCCTCGGCGGCGGCCGCGTCGGACTCCCCGGAAGCCTCGGCCGTTTCGGAAGCCTCCGACTCCCCGGAAGCCTCGACCGGCTCGGAAGCGACAGCCGGCTCGGAAGCGTCCGACTCCCCGGAAGCCTCGGCCGTTTCGGAAGCCTCCGACTCCCCGGAAGCCTCGACCGGCTCGGAAGCAGTCGTCGGCTCGGCGGCCGTCGCCTCCTCGGCGACAACCGCGTCTTCCGCCGCCGCCTTCTCGCCGGCCGGCTCCTGCTCGGTCTTCCCCGTCTGCTCCGCCGAGCCGCCGGAGACCACCGCGTCCGGGACCAGTTCCGAGGCCTCCTTCGCCACCGAGAGCAGGACCGTGTCCTGCGGTGCCTGGTCGGCGAAGTTCTCCGGGTGGTGGCACGCGACCCGCTGACCGGGCTTCAGCTCCACGAGCTGCGGCTCGGTCGTCTTGCAGATCTGCGTCGCCTTCCAGCAGCGGGTGTGGAAGCGGCAGCCGGACGGCGGGGCGATAGGCGACGGGACGTCACCGCGCAGCAGGATGCGCTCGCTCTTCTGGCCTCGGCGCTTCGGGTCCGGCACCGGCACCGCCGACATCAGCGCCTTGGTGTACGGGTGCATCGGCGCCTCGTACAGCGAGGCGCGGTCGGCGAGTTCGACGATCTTGCCGAGGTACATCACCGCGATCCGGTCCGAGACGTGCCGCACCACGGAGAGGTCGTGCGCGATGATCACGTACGTCAGGCCGAGTTCCTCCTGGAGGTCGTCCATGAGGTTCACGACCTGCGCCTGGATCGACACGTCCAGCGCGGACACCGGCTCGTCGGCCACCACGAGCTTCGGCTTCAGGGCGAGCGCGCGGGCGATGCCGATGCGCTGGCGCTGACCGCCGGAGAACTCGTGCGGGTAGCGGTTGAAGTGCTCGGGGCTGAGACCGACCAGGTCCAGCAGCCGCTGGACCTCCTTCTTCACCCCGCCCTCGGGCTCCACGCCCTGCAGCCGGAAGGGCGCGGAGACGATCGAGCCGATGGTGTGGCGGGGGTTCAGGGAGCCGTAGGGGTCCTGGAAGATCATCTGGATGTCGCGGCGCAGCGGGCGCATCTGCCCGGTGGACAGCCGCGTGATGTCCTGGCCCTCGAAGGTGATCCGGCCGCCGGTCGGGTCCTGCAGCCGGGTGATGACCCGGCCCATGGTCGACTTGCCGCAGCCCGACTCGCCGACCACGCCCAGGGTCTCGCCCTTGCGCACCTCGAAGTCGATCCCGTCGACGGCCTTCACGGCGCCGACCTGGCGCCGCAGGACGCCCTTCCTGATCGGGAAGTGCTTGGTCAGGCTCTCGACCTTGAGCAGCACCTCGCGGTCCTCGGGGGCCGGCGCCTGCGGCGGGACCTGGGCCTCGGCGACGGCGTCCGTCTTCTTCGTCTCACTCACAGCTTCGGCGCAATCTCTTCGGTCCAGATCCGCTCACGGTCCTCGGCCGGGAGGTGGCAGGCGGACCAGTGTCCGGTGCCCACCTGCTCCAGCTCGGGGCGCACCGTGCGGGTGACGTTCCCCTTGGGTATGTCCGCGTACGGGCAGCGCGGGTGGAAGGCGCAGCCCGAGGGGACGTTGATGAGGCTCGGCGGCTGGCCCTTGACCGGGATGAGCCGGTCGGAGGTGTCACGGTCGATGCGGGGCATCGAGCCGAGCAGACCCCAGGTGTAGGGGTGCTGCGGCCGCTCGAAGACCTCGCCGGCCGGACCCCGCTCCACGCACCGGCCGCCGTACATCACGAGGACGTCGTCGGCGATCTCGGCGACCACGCCGAGGTCGTGGGTGATCATGATGACCGCGGAGCCGAACTCCTTCTGCAGGTCCCGGATCAGGTCGAGGATCTGCGCCTGGACCGTCACGTCGAGGGCGGTGGTCGGCTCGTCCGCGATGAGCAGCTCGGGGTTGTTCACCAGCGCCATGGCGATCATGGCGCGCTGGCGCATACCGCCGGAGAACTCGTGCGGGTAGCCGTCGACGCGCTTGTGCGGCTCGGGGATGCCGACCCGGTCGAGCATCTCGATGGCGCGGGCGCGGGCGACCTTTTTGCTGACGTCGTTGTGCACCCGGTAGGCCTCGACGATCTGGTCGCCGACCTTGTAGTAGGGGTGCATCGCGGACAGCGGGTCCTGGAAGATCATCGCCATCTCGCGGCCGCGGAGCTTGCGCACCTCGTCCGGAGCAGCGGAGACCAGCTCCTTGCCGGCCAGCCAGATCTCGCCGGACATCCGCACGTTCTTGCCGCGCGTGCCGAGCCGGTGCAGGCCCATGATGGCCTGCGAGGTGACCGACTTGCCGGAGCCGGACTCGCCGACGACGGCGAGGGTCTTGCCCTTCTCCAGCGAGAAGGAGAGCCCGTCGACGGACTTGACCAGGCCGTCGTCGGTCGGGAAGTGCACCTTGAGGTCGCGGACTTCGAGGAAGGCGTCCGGCGTGTGGCCGGGCGTGGGTTCGCCGACGGCGGCGCCGGTCTTGGACAGTTCGGTCACGAGAGCCTCACCCGCGGGTCGGCGGCGGCGTACAGCAGGTCCACCAGGAGATTTGCGATCACGACGAAGAAGGCGGCGAGCAGGGTCACGCCGAGGATGGGGGGCAGGTCGTTGTCGGTGATGCCCTCCACCGCGTACTCGCCGACGCCGTGCAGCGAGAACACCGTCTCGGTGATCACCGCGCCGCCGAGCAGCAGGCCGAGGTCCATGCCGAAGACGGTGATGATCGGGGTGAGCGCGGCCCTGAGGCCGTGCCGGACCACGACCCTGCGCTCGCGCAGGCCCTTGGCGCGGGCCGTGCGGATGAAGTCCTCGTTCATCGTCTCCAGCATGCCCGAGCGGGTGAGCCGGGCGTAGATCGCGGAGTACAGCAGAGCAAGGGAACACCAGGCCGGGAAGAGGGTGTTGGCCCACTGCGCCGGGTTCTGGGTGAGCGGGACGTAGGTGCGGCCGAAGATCGGCCACTGGTACGTGAAGAGGAGGATCGCCAGGTTGCCCGTGAAGAACATGGGCAGCGAGACACCGGCGAGCGCGACGCCCATGAAGGTGCGGTCGAACACCGAGCGGGGCTTCAGCGCGGAGATCACACCGATGGTGACACCGGACAGCAGCCACAGCACGGCGGCGCCCGCGCCCAGCGAGACGGTCACCGGCAGCCGGGAGGTCAGCTGCGGCCAGACGGCCTGGTGGGTCTTGAAGGAGTAGCCGAAGCACGGCGCGTCACAGTGCGCCGTGGTGGGGCCGAGGTTGTAGGTGGCGCCGGCCACGATGCCCTTGATGAAGTGCCAGTACTGGACGTACAGGGGCTGGTCCAGACCGAGGTTGTGCTTGACCGCGAGGATGTCGGCCCTGGACGGGCTCTTGCCGAGGTACTGCGTCGCCAACTGGTCGGCAGTCTGGCCGGCCAGCCGTGGCAGCAGGAAGAAGATGGCGAAGGTGACCGCGGAGACGACCAGCAGCAGGATCACTGCCGCGAACGTCCGGCGGAGGATGTACGAGATCACGGGGGCCGGCGCCGGTGCCCGCGGGTCGGATTCCCGCGGGCACCAATGCCTTCACCTGCCTTCCGGGGCTGCTACTTCGAGGTGCCGATGTTGAGGTAGTCGTACTGGCCGCTCCAGGCCGCCGACGACACCAGGTTGGTGGCCTTGGGCCGGGCCAGCAGGACCTTGAAGTAGGACAGCGGGACGATCACGGCGTCGTCCATGGCCTGCTTGTCGATCTGCGTGTACATGGTGTTGCGCTGGTTGGTGTCCCCGGTCGCGATCGCCTTGGCCAGCAGGTTGTTGACGTCCTTGTTGTCGTACTGCGACAGGTTCGTGTTACCGGACTGGCTGATCGCCTTGCCGTTGAGGATCTGCTGCAGGAAGCCGTAGCCGGACGGCCAGTCGGCGCCCCACTGCATCATCATCAGGCCGACGTTGTTCTTGTTGATGAACTTCGGCACACCGGCGTAGTCGGTGAAGTACTTGCCCGACGGGTACTGCTTCAGGCTGGCGTTGATGCCGACCTTCTTCAGCGAGGCGATGATCGCGGTGGCGGCGTCGATCTCCTGCGGCCGGTCCGAGCGGGCCGTGATGTTCGTGGAGATCGTCTTCTTGCCGCAGGCCTTCAGCTGCTCCTTGGCCTTGGCGACGTCGCCCTTGTTGCCGGGGGTCGCGTAGACGTCGGCCTGCTGGTAGCCCGGGATGTCCGGCGGGAGCACGGTGGAGGCGATGTCGCCGCGGATCGGGCCGCCCTCCGCGGTCTGCACCGAGACCTTGTCGACGGCGTACTCGACGGCCTTGCGGCAGGCCACGTTGTCGAACGGCTTCGCCTTGGTGTTGATCGCCATGTAGACCAGGCGGCCACCGTAGGTGTTGTCCGTGTTGGCCTTCTTCGAGGCGTCGCTGAGCACCTGGGCCTGGGTCTGGGCCTGGACGCCCGTGCCGCCGAGGTCGATCGCGTCACCGGCGAGGACGTCCTTGTCGATCGTCTCCGCGTTGACCTTCAGGTTGACGACGATCTTGTCGGGGAGCGCCTTGCGCAGCGGGTCCGTCTTCGGGTCCCAGTTGGAGTTGCGCACGAGAACGGCCTGCTTGCCCTCGTCGTAGCTCTGGAACTTGTACGGGCCCGAGGACACGATGTGCTTGACGTAGTCGACGCCGGTGTCCTTGGCCTGCGGCACCGGGGCCGTCTGCGGGGCCGCGACCAGGTAGTCGAACTCCTGGAAGGCCTGCTTCAGGTGGAAGACGATCGTGGTGGCGTCCGGCGTCTCGATGGACGACAGGCCCTTGGCGCTCTTGTCCTTGTAGGGGCCCTTGTACTTGTCGCCGCCGACCAGGAACTGCTGGAAGTAGTTCGGGCCGAGGGAGAGCACGTCACGCGCGAAGTTGGAGCGCTCGACGGCGTACTTGACGTCCTTCGAGGTGATCGGCGAGCCGTCCTCGAACTTCAGGCCCGAACGCAGCTTGTACGTCCAGGTCTTGCCGCCGTCGCTGGAGACGCCCTTGCTCGCGGCGAGGTCCGGGACGAGGGTGTTGCCCTTCTGGCCGGCGCCGGGCTCGAACGTCATCAGGGGGCGGGCGTACAGCCGGCTGAAGTTGTACATGTACGCGTAGTACGTGTTGCCCGGGTCGAAGGAGTCCGGGACGTCGGACAGCTCGTAGGTGAGCGTCCCGCCCTTCTTCGAGGAGGCGTTGACAACACCCTTGGTCGCGGCATTGGCCCCGGCCGACTTACCGGTGCCGTTGCCGTTCGAGTTGTCATCGGCCTTGCTGCAGCCCGCGAGCAGCAGGCTCGCACTTCCGATGGCCGCGATCGCGGCCAGCGCTGACCTTCGCATGATGGGTGCTTTCCCCTCCATTGTTGGAAACTTGTTGGGCTCTCGGTGACGGCAGGCGTCAGTTGCTGCGCGGGTCGAGAGCATCGCGGAGACCGTCGCCGAGCAGGTTGAACGCGAGGACGGTCACGAAGATGGCGAGGCCGGGCACGATCATGTACTGGGGATCGACCTGGTAGAAGGTCACCGCTTCCCGGAGCATGCCGCCCCAGGACGCCTGCGGGGGCTGGATGCCGACGCCCAGGAAGCTCAGCGACGCCTCGAAGAGGATGTTGGTCGGGATGAGCAGCGTCGAGTAGACGATGATCGGGCCGACCAGGTTCGGCATCAGTTCCCGGAACAGGATGTACGGGCCCTTGGCACCCAGGCCCCGCGCGGCGTCCACGAATTCGCGCTCGCGCAGGGCGAGGGTCTGGCCGCGGACGATCCGGCCGAGGTAGGGCCAGTTGAAGAAGCCGATGACGAAGATCAGCACGCTCAGGTGCAGCGGCAGGCCGTTGAGGCCGAACGCGCCGCCCTGAAGGGTGGCCGAGATGGCGATGGCGAAGAGCAGGAGAGGGAAGGCGAGGAACGTGTCCATCAGCCGGCTGATGATCGAGTCGACCCGGCCGCCGTAGTAGCCCGCGACCACGCCCATGATCGCGCCGATGACGTTCGACAGGACGGTTGCGCCGAACGCGACGACCAGCGACACCCAGGAGCCCTCCAGGACACGGGTGGCGATGTCCCGGCCGAACTTCGGGTCCACGCCCAGCGGGTGATCGAGGCTCATGCCGCCCATGCCGCCCTTGGGCAGCGAGGTGTTGGCGTCGATCAGATCCTGGTGGAAGGCGTTCGGGTCGAGGCCGAACATGGCCTGGATGGGCCGCGAGAGGATCGCCACGACGATCAGCAGGATCACGATGACGCCGCCGGCCACGGCGACCCTGTCCCGCTTGAACCGGGACCAGGCGATCTGCCCCAGGGAACGACCCTCGATCTGCCCCTTCTCGGCTCCCGCCAGCACAGCCTCCGGCTGCGCCTCGGCTGCCGCCCCGGTGGTCTCGATCGGTGCGGTCACGGTGAGCGACCCCTCTCGCCGGTTGTGACCGGCCTGCGCCTGCCGCGGATTGCGGCTTTGTCGACTTGCTTTGGATCACGAGGCCTCGGCCTCCGTGTCTGAGTCGCGAGTCTTCAGCGTGGTTGCGATCACCCGCCAGATCTGACGGTGAAAGTATGCGCAACCGTGATGCACTGCGGAGGATTCCGTTATCCGAACAGTGGGTAACGCCCCTCGGACACCACCCAGTTGGGGCGGAACGCCGAAATCGGATCGCAATGGGGCGTACGGTGCGGGTCTACGCGCGCAGAAGTGTTTCGGTCACCTGACTCCGCGCTCCGGCCAAGGGCGTGCCGGCGCACCGCGGTTGTTCAGTAACTGCCGTGCACCGGCGGGTAGCCGTACCCGGTGGCCGGGGCCTGCGGCAGGGGCGGCGCCTGGAGCTGGGGCTGCGCTGCGGGCGCGTGGGCCTCACGGTCGTAGAACGGGCGGGCGTTGGCCCGCATCCACATCACCACGGGGTCGTAGTCGTCGGTCATCGCCACCGTCGACACCGGCAGCCCCTCCGGGACCGCCCCGATGGACTGCTGCATCATCGCGCGCACCGAGTCGACCGCGGCGGGCGAGGTGTCGTACACGTCCAGTCCGATGGCGAGATACGGCGCCCCGAGGGCGGGCTGCACCCAGGCGCGGCGCAGGGAGCGCAGCGCGGGGGTGCGGTGGGCGTTCTGCGCGAGGAGGGCGTAGAACTGCGGGATCTCGATGCCCGGTTCCGTGAGCCGGAGCGGGCCCGCGGGCTGGCGCTCCAGGCCGGTGGCGATGCGGCGCAGATCGAGCCACGGGATGCCGACGCCGCCGCCCGGGGCATGCGGGTTGAGCCAGAGGCCGTAGTGGTCGGGATAGAGGGTGCGGGCCACGTCCAGGCCGTCGACCACTTCGTAGGAGCGGTTCCAGCCACTGGCCGACAACTCCTGGGCGGAGGTGACGCACGGGGCGTAGTGGAAGCCGTCGACCTCCATGTTCCCGTACTGGGCGTCCGGGGCACCGGCCTGGCCGTGCCACAGAAGCATCCAGATCTGGCCGGCGGACGGGGTGGCGAGGGCGCGCAGCAGGGCCTCGTAGGCGTCGTAGCGCCCGGGCGTGACCTGGCGCAGCATGTGCTCGACGCTGCCGCTGTGGCTCGCGCTCACCTGTCGTACCGGCCCTTCTTCGGTAGCCCCGCGTTCGGAGACAGCTTAAGCGCCCGGCGGCTCGGGGCCTCGGGTTCGTCCGCGGGTGCGGGGCGGTCTTGGGTTTCGGTTGCTTCAGTGGCCGTGCCGATGCTTTCAGTGGCCGTACTGGTAGAAGGGCCGGACGTTCGTCTTCAGCCAGTCGCCCACCGGGTCGTCCGCCACGTCGAGCAGGACGAGGTTGACCGGCCATGCGACCGGGACCTTGCCGAGGGCCCGGCCGAGCGCCTCCAGGGGGCGGGCGCGCAGGTCGCCCTCCCACTGGGAGAGTTCCACACCGATGAACATCACCGGGTCGGCCGTCTCGATGGCGGCGAGGCAGCGGCGGGCGGTGAGCACCACGCCGGTCTCGGCGAACTCGGCGGAGGCGGCGGCGAAGAAGTCGACCGGGTCCTCCTGCCAGTCGGGCTCGAAGAGGCGGACCCGGCCGCCGGAGGCGAGGCCGTCGAGCGGGGTGCGCCCCGCGCGGCACAGTTCCGCGACGGCCTGAGGCGGGAGCGGGATGCCGACCACGCCACCGGGGTTCACGGCGATGCCGGCCTGCGGGGGCAGTCCGCGGGCGAACTCCACGGCGGGAGCGATGGTGTACGACATGTGGGAGCCGGCGACCTGGCGGAACTGCTCCTCCGAGCTGAACACCGGGACGTACACCTGGCCGTCGATCTCCAGCGTGGGCAGGTCCAGCGGGCCGCTGTGCGGGCCGCCGCCGCTCGGCAGCGGGACCCAGACGAAGCTCCGGGCGAGGACCTCGATGATCCGGCCGCCCGCCGCGGGTATGCCGAGGGAGGCCGACAGCACCTCCTCCAGCTCGTTGCCGGGCCAACCGCCGTGCGGGTGGGGGTGCGCCTGTGCCGGGAAGTCCGCGGGTACGTCCGCCGGGAAGTCCATCTGCCTACCGCCTGCTGGGAACCACTGCTGTGACCAGAAGGCTATCGGGTGGCTGTGACATCGTCCTCCGCGCGTGCCTTCCGCCGCCGGTCGGTCCGGCGGTGCCGCCGGTCCGCGGCCCCGGGCGGCTTGCCCGCCCTGCCTCTCCTGGATCACCTGTTCACAACCTCCCCGGACAGAACAACCAGCCGTCGGCCGGGTCGGCGAAGCCGATGCGCTCCAGAGTGCCCGCCGCGGCGCGGTCCAGGAGCAGTGCCGAGTCGCAGCCCGCGGGGAGCCGGCCCTGCTCCACCGCGCCGAGGAGGCGAGCGGTCGTACGGCGGTGGCGGGCGAAGGCGTAGGGGGAGACGCGGCGGCCGCGGTCCCGCTGGCCCGCCCGGGCCGTCTCGGGCGGGACGTCGAGGAGCAGCAGGTGCAGGGTGCCGCCGCGGCGGCGGGCGGCCCGGGAGAGCCAGGCGCGCACCCAGGCCTGGGTGCCGCAGTCGTGCACGACGACGCCCTCCCCGCCGCGCAGGGCCTGGCGCAGGGCGGCGTAGTGGGCCACGCGGACCAGGGGGCGGTAGAGGGCGTACGGCAGGCCGCGGGGCAGGCGGGCCGCGAAGCGGTCGCGGGTGTCCTGGGAGTCGACGCGGCGGCCCGCGACCGCGCGGCGCATCAGCGTGGACTTGCCGCCGCCGGGCAGGCCGGTGACGACCACGACGTCGCGCGGGCCGAAGAGCAGGGCGCGCGGGCTGCGGCCGGCCCGGTCGCGCAGGTCGCGGACGACCGGTGCGGGGGACCCGGCACGGCGCCCGTCCGCCCGGGCGGACGGCTGCCGGGGCAGCGCGATGCCGGTGGTGGGGGCCGTGCCCGTCGCGAACGCCCTGGTCCTGTCCACCGTGATCCCCTCCCTGCGGCTCGGTAATATCCATGCCCAGCCGACGTAAAGAGAAGGTAATCCCGAACGTGGGCGGGCGCGTCCCCGTGCTGCCACAGGTCGGTTACAAAACTCCGCTCGGCGTGCGATGATGTGGCCGCCAACTGCATACCGGCCGCTTGAATCCGCGCGGGAGAGTCCCCAGCAGCCTTCGCTGGGGCGCCGAAGGAGCAAGTCCCTCCCTTGAATCTCTCAGGCCCCGTTACCGCGCGGGCGAGGCACATCTGAAAAGCGGGCCGCTCTGCCAGTGGCTCCACCCAAGGTGCAAACCGTGATCGCCCCTGTGGCGGTCCCGGCGAACCTCTCAGGTTCCGATGACAGATGGGGAGGACCTTCCTCGCCCCATCCCTGTTGCCCTGGGAGACGACCGACCGATGAGCAGTACCGAACTCCGTCACACCGCGCTGGATGCCGTGCATCGCTCGCTCGGTGCGACGATGACCGACTTCGCCGGCTGGGACATGCCGCTGCGCTACGGCTCCGAGCGCGACGAGCACCTCGCCGTGCGGACGAAGGCCGGCCTCTTCGACCTCTCCCACATGGGCGAGATCACCGTCACCGGCCCCGCGGCGGCCGCCCTCCTGAACTTCGCCCTGGTCGGCAACATCGCCTCCGTCGGCGTCGGCCGCGCCCGCTACACCATGATCTGCCAGGCCGACGGCGGCATCCTGGACGACCTGATCGTCTACCGGCTCGCCGAGACCGAGTACATGGTCGTGGCCAACGCCTCGAACGCCCAGGTGGTGCTGGACGCGCTCACCGAGCGCGCCGCCGGCTTCGACGCCGAGGTCCGCGACGACCGGGACGCCTACGCCCTGATCGCCGTCCAGGGCCCCGAGTCCCCCGGCATCCTGAAGTCCCTCACCGACGCCGACCTGGACGGACTGAAGTACTACGCCGGCCTGCCGGGCACCGTGGCCGGCGTCCCGGCGCTGATCGCCCGCACCGGCTACACCGGCGAGGACGGCTTCGAGCTGTTCGTGAAACCGGAGCACGCCGTCGAGCTGTGGCAGGCCCTGACCAAGGCCGGCGAGGGCGCCGGCCTGGTGCCGTGCGGCCTGTCCTGCCGCGACACCCTGCGCCTGGAGGCGGGCATGCCGCTGTACGGGCACGAGCTGAACACCTCCCTCACCCCGTTCGACGCCGGGCTCGGCCGGGTGGTCAAGTTCGACAAGGAGGGCGACTTCGTGGGGCGCGAGGCGCTCGCCGCGGCCGCCGCCCGCGCGGAGCAGAACCCGCCGCGGGTGCTCGTCGGCCTGATCGCGAAGGGCCGCCGGGTGCCCCGCGCCGGGTACGCCGTCGTCGCCGGCGGCGAGGTGATCGGCGAGGTCACCTCCGGCGCCCCCTCCCCCACCCTGGGCAAGCCGATCGCCATGGCCTACGTCGACGCGGCCCACGCGGCGCCGGGGACCGAGGGCGTCGGCGTGGACATCCGGGGCAGCCACGAGCCGTACGAGGTCGTGGCGCTGCCGTTCTACAAGCGCCAGAAGTAGACACTGGGCGCGATCGCGTCCCACACCGGGCCGGTCCGTGGCAGGCGTGTGACTCTGCGCACATCCGCCTGCCCACCATCGTCTCCGCAGTCCCCCCTACATCAGCACTCCCGCGCGTACAGGAGAATTCAGGCCATGAGCAACCCCCAGCAGCTGCGCTACAGCAAGGAGCACGAGTGGCTGTCGGCCGCCGAGGACGGCGTCGCGACGGTCGGCATCACCGAGTTCGCGGCCAACGCGCTCGGCGATGTGGTCTACGCCCAGCTCCCCGAGGTCGGCTCCACCGTCGAGGCGGGCGAGACCTGCGGTGAGCTGGAGTCGACCAAGTCCGTCTCCGACCTGTACTCGCCGGTCACCGGTGAGGTGACCGAGATCAACGAGGACGTCGTCAACGACCCGTCGCTGGTGAACTCCGCCCCCTTCGAGGGCGGCTGGCTGTTCAAGGTGCGCGTCGCCGAGGAGCCGGCCGACCTGCTCTCCGCCGACGAGTACGCCGCCCACACCGCCGGCTGAGGAGTCGTAGCCGTATGACTGTCCTGAACACGCCTCTGCACGAGCTGGACCCGGAGATCGCCGCCGCGGTCGACGCCGAGCTCGGACGCCAGCAGTCCACCCTGGAGATGATCGCCTCCGAGAACTTCGCGCCGCTCGCGGTGATGGAGGCCCAGGGCTCGGTGCTGACCAACAAGTACGCCGAGGGCTATCCGGGCCGGCGCTACTACGGCGGCTGCGAGCACGTGGACGTCGCCGAGCAGATCGCCATCGACCGGGTCAAGGAGCTGTTCGGCGCCGAGTACGCCAACGTGCAGCCCCACTCCGGCGCCTCCGCCAACCAGGCGGCCCTGTTCGCGCTGGCCCAGCCCGGGGACACCATCCTCGGCCTGGACCTGGCGCACGGCGGCCACCTGACCCACGGCATGCGCCTGAACTTCTCCGGCAAGCAGTTCGACGTGGTCGCCTACCACGTGGACCCGTCGACCGGCCTGGTCGACATGGCCGAGGTGGAGAGGCTCGCCAAGGAGCACCGCCCCAAGGTGATCATCGCGGGCTGGTCGGCGTACCCGCGCGAGCTGGACTTCGCCGCCTTCCGCCGGATCGCCGACGAGGTCGAGGCGTATCTGTGGGTGGACATGGCGCACTTCGCGGGCCTGGTCGCGGCCGGTCTGCACGCCAACCCGGTGCCGTACGCCGACGTGGTCACCTCCACCACGCACAAGACGCTGGGCGGCCCGCGCGGCGGCATCATCCTGGCCCGCGGCAAGGACTTCGCGAAGAAGCTGAACTCCTCCGTCTTCCCGGGCTTCCAGGGCGGTCCCCTGGAGCATGTGATCGCGGCCAAGGCGGTCTCCTTCAAGGTCGCCGCCTCGGAGGAGTTCAAGGAGCGCCAGCGCCGTACCGTGGAGGGTGCGCGCATCCTCGCCGAGCGTCTGACGGCGGCGGACGCCCGCGAGGCGGGGGTGAACGTCCTGTCCGGCGGCACGGACGTGCACCTGATCCTGGTCGACCTGCGCGCGTCCGAGCTGGACGGGCAGCAGGCCGAGGACCGGCTCCACGAGGTCGGCATCACGGTCAACCGCAACGCCGTGCCGAACGACCCCCGCCCGCCGATGGTCACCTCGGGCCTGCGGATCGGCACGCCCGCCCTCGCGACCCGCGGCTTCACCGCCGAGGACTTCGCCGAGGTCGCGGACGTGATCGCCGAGGCGCTGAAGCCGTCGTACGACGCGGAGGCCCTCAAGGCGCGCGTGAAGGCGCTCGCCGACAAGCACCCGCTGTACCCGGGCCTGAACAAGTAGGCCCGGCCGAGCACGTCCCCGGTGGGGTACCCGAGGAAGATCCCGCAGGGTGCCCCACCACCCCCCTGTCTTGAGGAGTGACCGTGGCCATCTCGGTCTTCGACCTGTTCTCGATCGGCATCGGCCCGTCCAGCTCCCACACGGTCGGCCCGATGCGCGCGGCGCGGATGTTCGCCCGCCGGCTGCGCAACGAAGGGCTGCTGGAAAGCACCGCCTCCGTCCGCACGGAGCTGTACGGCTCGCTGGGTGCGACCGGGCACGGCCACGGCACCCCGAAGGCCGTGCTGCTCGGCCTGGCCGGCGACTCGCCGCGCACGGTGGACGTCGAGACGGCGGACGCGCGCGTGGAGGAGATCAGAACCGAGGGCCGGATCCGGCTCCTGGGCGACCACGAGATCGCCTTCGACGTCGACAGGGATCTCGTGCTGCACCGCCGCAAGGCCCTGCCGTACCACGCCAACGGCATGACGCTGTGGGCGTACGACGCCTCGGGCGCGGAGCTGCTGACGAAGACGTACTACTCGGTCGGCGGCGGCTTCGTCGTGGACGAGGACGCGGTGGGCGCGGACCGCATCAAGCTCGACGACACGGTCCTGAAGTACCCCTTCCGCACGGGTGACGAGCTGCTGCGCCTGACGAGGGAGACCGGCCTGTCCATCTCCTCCCTGATGCTGGAGAACGAGCGCGCCTGGCGCACGGAGGAGGAGATCCGCGCGGGCCTGCTGGAGATATGGCGGGTGATGCGCGCGTGCGTGGCCCGCGGCATGTCCCGCGAGGGCATCCTGCCGGGCGGCCTGAAGGTGCGCCGCCGCGCGGCGAACACCGCGCGCAAGCTGCGCTCCGAGGGCGACCCCCAGGCCCTGGCCATGGAGTGGATCACGCTCTACGCGATGGCCGTCAACGAGGAGAACGCGGCGGGCGGCCGCGTGGTGACGGCGCCGACGAACGGCGCGGCCGGCATCATCCCGGCGGTCCTGCACTACTACATCAACTTCGTGCCCGGCGCCGACGAGGACGGCGTGGTCCGCTTCCTGCTGGCCGCCGGCGCGATCGGCATGCTCTTCAAGGAGAACGCCTCCATCTCCGGCGCCGAGGTCGGCTGCCAGGGCGAGGTCGGCTCCGCCTGCTCGATGGCCGCCGGCGCCCTCGCCGAGGTGCTGGGCGGCTCCCCCGAGCAGGTCGAGAACGCGGCCGAGATCGGCATGGAGCACAACCTGGGCCTGACCTGCGACCCGGTCGGCGGACTGGTCCAGATCCCGTGCATCGAGCGCAACGGCATGGCCGCGGTGAAGGCGGTCACGGCCGCGAAGATGGCCATGCGCGGCGACGGCTCCCACAAGGTCTCCCTGGACAAGGTCATCAAGACGATGAAGGACACCGGCGCGGACATGTCGGTGAAGTACAAGGAGACGGCCCGGGGCGGCCTCGCGGTGAACATCATCGAGTGCTGAGTGTGGGCCCTGACCGGCGCGTTCGCTTCGTTCGGCGCTGTCAGGGCCTTCCCTGCCCACCCGGCGGGAAGTCCGTCTCACCTGGAGATCCGCGCCATCGCTCGACACCGACCGCCCTCCCCGACGCGACACCCATCTGAGGGAAGGGACCCGAACCCCGATCGCGCCGGCGTGCGCGGCGCCGATACCCCTCGCCCCACACGGCCGGGTGCACCGGGCCGCCCGCATACTCCTGGGTCGCGCCGGCCGAGGTTCGGGCATCCGGGCTGAGCCCCACCCGAATCATCGCGCCGGTATCCCGTGAGCCCGTGGCGTCCCGGTCCGCCTCTCGGCCGGCGTGCCGCCCCTGCCCCCGACGCGGTGCGCCGCGCAGTACCCCGGTGAAGCCCGGCGATCCGGCCGCCCGCCATGGCGTCACCACACGCCCCGAGGCGACCGATGTTCCTCCAGGGGCTACCGTGCGGTAACCACCCGGCCCTACTCTTCCGCCAACTCTGCGATGGAGAAGGGGAGTTGGCTAATGGGCGCATGGAGACGGGCGGCCGGGCTCATGGGGGCCGCGGCGCTGCTGATGGTGGGGCCGGGCACCGCGCACGCGGCGTCGGCGAAGTTCTCCGAGACGACGGCGATCGGCACGCACAACGCCTACGACAAGGCCAAGTACACGTACTTCGCACAGGCGTTGGACTCCGGCGCCTCGCTGCTGGAGCTGGACGTGTACGTGGACAGCCTCACCCACCGCTGGCGGGTCAGCCACAGCAACCCGCTGGGCAACGACAACAACTGCGAGGCGGCGAAGACCCCGAGCCGGCTCTACAGCACGAGCCGCAACCAGGACTTCGGCAGTTGCCTGGACAACATGGCCGCCTGGAACCAACTGCACCCCGACCACCCGCCGATCGTCGTCAAGGTCGAGATGAAGGTCGGCTTCAACAACAACGCGGGCCTCGGACCGGACGCGTTCGACACGCTGGTCGCACAGAAGCTGGGCGGCAGCGTCTACCGGCCGGCCGACCTGCTGGGCGGCACGTACTCCTCCCTGGACGCGGCCGCCAGGGCCGACGCGTGGCCCTCCCGCGACGCGCTCAGGGGCAAGTTCCTCTTCGAGCTGATCCCGGGCACGGTCGAGCAGGCCAACCCCTTCGACCACTACTGGACGGACGAGGAGTACGGCGACCACCTGCGGGACCTGTACGCGGCCGGGCGGATCGGGCAGGCCGAGGCCTTCCCCGCGGTGCTCGGAGCGGAGAACGGCGACCCGCGCGCCGGCCGCTACGACGCCTCCATCCGCCCCTGGTTCGTCTTCTTCGACGGTGACGCGGCGACGTACGTCGACAAGGGGTACGACACCGCGTTCTACGCCGCGAACCACTACATCCTGATCACCACGGACGCCGCCGGCGTGTCCCCGGCCATCTCCTCCACCAACCCGACGGACGCCGAAGTCGCCGCCCGGCTCGCCCTGCTGGCCAAGGACCACGCCAGCGTCATCACCTCCGACTGGGCGGCGAAGCCCGCGTCGGTGCTGAGTTCGGTCACCACCCGAAGCTGAGGTTCCGGATGCCCCCGCAGGGGGCACAAATCAGGCATGCTCCACGGCATCGACGTAAGCGCCTACCAGCCCTCCGCATACGACACGGACGGCCTCTCCTTCGTCTTCATCAAGGCGACGGAGGGCCGTTCGTACGTCAATCCGCGGCTCACCGCCCAGACCAAGAGGGGCCGCGACGCCGGGCTGGTCGTCGGCTTCTACCACTTCCTGTGGCCCGGCAACCTCACCGCCCAGGCCGACTACTTCCTCCAGCACGCCCCGGACCGCCCCGGCGACCTCCTCGCGGTCGACTGGGAGACCACCGGCGACGGCACCCACGCGAGCAACGCGGAGAAGGACGCCTTCATCCGCAGGCTGAAGTCCCTTCGCCCGCACAACCGGGTGGTCCTCTACTGCAATCGCAACTTCTGGCTGACCATCGACACGACCTCCTACGCGGGCGACGGCCTCTGGATCGCCGACTACGTCACCGCGGGCAAGCCCCGCATCAAGGCGCACTGGCGCTTCCACCAGTACACGAGCACCCCCCACGACAAGGACGTGGCCAACTTCGCGAGCAAGGCCGCGCTGAAGGAGTGGGCCACGCCCTAGCGCCGGGAAGCTAGCCCCGGAACTCCGCCGGCCGCTCCGGAGATGCCTCCGCGAGGGCCTTCCTGACCGCTTCCGCGCCGGCCCTGAGGCCGTAGACCGGGGTGCCCGGCTGCTGGCGCCAGGAGTCGTCGAGGCCGCCCGCGTCGACGGTGTCGAAGCCGAGCTCGTCGATGAGGTCGCGGACGACCTGCTTGGCGGCCTCGTCGTCGCCGGCGACCGGGAGGGCGAGGCGCTCGGGGTCGCCCGCGGGGCGGGGCCGGTCCAGGAGGTCCTGGGCGTAGGTGCCGTTGAAGGCCTTGACCACCGGGTGGCCGAGGTGCCATTCGGTCCAGCGGCTCTCGGTGAGGCCCTCGTCCTCGATGCCGGCGATCCGGCCGTCCCGCTGCTGCGGGTAGTAGTTCCCGGTGTCGATCACCGCGACGTCCTCGGCCGCCCCGTCCAGCAGGCCCTTGGGGAGGCCCGGGACCGCCTTCAGGGGGACGGTGACGATCACGACCTGGGCGCCCTTGGCCGCGTCCGTGGCCCGGACCGGGGTCGCGCCGGTCTCCTCGGCCAGGTCCCTGAGCGTCTCGGGACCGCGGGAGTTGGCCACGGAGACGTCGTGGCCGAGGGCGGTGAGCCGCCGGGTGAGGTTGCCGCCGATGTTGCCCGCGCCGATGATGCCGATCTTCATGACAGGCCCTCCGGGTTCGATCCATGCGTGTGCATGCGACTGTCCCCGGCGACAACCTCCTCGGCGCGGGCCCTATTCCGGCGCCGCGGCGAACCGGTGAACGCGTTCACCGCGACGGGCGAGCGCACGGCGAAGGGGGGCGCCCCGTCGGCGCGGGCGCCCCCCTTCGCCGGGGGTCACTTGCTCAGGTAGGCCCAGAACTCGTCGAAGGACAGCACCTTGTCGCCGTTGAGGTCACGGGTCCTGATGATGGCCTCCGCCACCGTGTCGGTGACGTTCCAGTCGCCCCCCTGGGCGAGGGCGGACTTGAACTCGGCGGCGGTGATGAACCCGTCACCGTCCGCGTCGATCCGCTGGAACTGCTTGCGTGCTTCCTCGATGTCCGCCACCGATCCGCCCCTTTTGTTCGTGTTTCTCATGCCGTGCTGGCGTACTGACGCTGGTCAGGTTAACGGCCCGCACGAGCCTCCAGTGCGGCGACCACCCAGGCGAAGTCCTCCTCGTGCGCGGTAACGGGCGTTCCCTTCAGGATGCCGATCAGTTCCCGGTAGCGGGCGAGCCGGATGTTGTGGGTCGCCTTCATCCGTTCCAGCACCGCGGCGCGGTCGGCGTTGCCGAGCAGGTCCCGGAGCACCTCGTCGGCCTCCGGTGCCTCGGGTGCGATGCCGCGCTCGCGGGCCCGGCCCACCAGCTCGACCAGCCGCTTGACGAACCACAGGGACGCCCCGGCGGGCGTGTCGTGCCGCCGGTCCGCGGCGTTGAACTCGGCCGCCCTGCGCATCTGCGCCCGGAAGCCCGGGTCCTGGATCAGCTCGGCCAGCTCCACCCACGCGTCCACCTGCTCGGGCGTCGGGTCGTCCGGCAGGCTGACGGCGGTGCTGCGCATCCGGTCGCGGATGTCCGAGTCCGCGGTGTCCAGCCCCTGGAACATCTCCTCGACGAACTCCTCGAGGATCCTCCTGCGCTCCGCCGCCGAGAGCCGCGCCAGTTTGTTCATCAGTGTCATCTCCTCCGCCGTGGAACCCCGTCGGGCGACCGTCGACAGCACCGCCCGGGTCACCCTCAGCGACCGGATCTGCGCGTCCAGCGCGGCCACGTGGGTGGCCGCGACCTCCGCCACCGTCCGCTCCCCCGCCAGCACCTGCCGCACGTCGTCCAGGCCGAGGCCCAGCTCGCGCAGGGTGCGGATCAGCTCCAGGCGGGCGGCGCAGGACGCGTCGTACAACCGGTAGCCGCCTGCGGAGCGGCTCACCGGGGTGAGCACGCCCTCGTCGGACCAGTAGCGGATGGTGCGGACGGTCAGTCCGGTGGCCCGGGCCAGCTCGCCGATGGTGAAAAGTCCGGTGCCGTCGTCGATCATGTCTGCGAGTCTGGGCCTTCCAGTGGGTGGAGACTCAAGGAGCGGGCCTTGACGACCTTGCGGGACATTCTCGACGCGGCGGCGCACGGCGTCTTCCCGCCGGCGGACGGCCGGACCACCGTCGTACCGCAGCCGTCCCCGAGGGACGCGGGGGTGATGTCCTTCACGGCGCACTCGGTGGTGTTCACGGACGAGGACCCGGCGTGGGTGTACGACAGCCTGCGCGGGCTGGACTGCGACCCCCTGGCCGCGACGCTGAACCCGCGCTTCCTGACCGCCCTCATGGAGCGGACCGGGCGCTCGGCGGAGACGATCGACGCGGTGCTCGTGGGCTCCCCGCTGCCCGGCGCGCCGCCGCTCGGGCTGACGGAGATCGAGGACGCCGCCCATCCCCGCATCCGCTACGCCGGCCGGCGCCGGGACGAGGTGCGCGCCTGGACGGCGCGGGGCGGGGTGCTGGTGGTGGGGCGCGGGGTTGCCGGGCGGCTCGAGGTGTCGGTCGAGGTGGACGAGGACGCACGGCACCGGGGCCTGGGGCGGCTGCTGGTGGCCGCCGCACGGCATCTGGTCACGGAGCCGCTGTGGGCCCAGGTCGCGCCCGGGAACGCCCGCAGCGTGCGGGCGTTCCAGGCGGCCGGTTACCGTGCGGTGGGCGCGGAGGCGCTGCTGCTGTCAGCGGAAGACGCCCGTGTGCCCCAGTGAGTAGCGGCCCGGCTGCGGATAGACGGCCAGGCCGTGCGGGCCGTTGCCGACGCGGATGCGGGCGAGTTCGGCCCCGGTCCGGGTGTCGATGGCGTACACCTCGGAGTTGTAGCGGCCGGAGAGCCACAGGACCTTACCGTCGGCGGAGACGCCGCCCATGTCGGGGCTGCCGCCGCCGGGCAGGCGCCACTTCCTGGTGAGCCGGTTCCGGGCGAAGTCGAAGACGGAGATGGTGCCCTCGCCCCGGTTGGAGACGTACATCTCACGGGAGTCCCGGCTGACGTAGAGGCCGTGGGCACCCTTGCCGGTGTACAGGAACGTCGGCTTGGTGAACTTGTCGCCGTCCAGAATCCACAGGCCGTCGGCCATCATGTCGGCGATGTAGAACAGCTTGCCGTCCGGGGCGACCTTGACGTCCTGCGGCATCGCCCCCTGGAACGGCAGCTTCTCCTGGCGGACCACTTTCATCCGCGCGGTGTCGACCTTGAGGATCTCGCCGCTGAACTCGCAGGAGACGATGAAGTAGCGGCCGTCGGCGGAGAAGTCGGCGTGGTTGACCCCGTGGCAGGTGACCGGCACCGACTTGACGACCTTCATGGTGTGGGCGTCGCGGAAGACGAGCTCGCGGTCCATGGAGGCCATGACGACGGCGTACTTGCCGTCGGGCGTGAAGTACAGGTTGTAGGGATCGTGCACGGCGACCGGCTTGCCGGCCTTGCCGGTCCTCGGGTCGATGGGGGTCAGGCTGTTGCCGAGGTCGTTGTTGACCCACAGGGTCTTCAGGTCCCAGGAGGGCACGACGTGCTGGGGCTGACGGCCGACCTGGAGGGTGTCGATGATCTTGTAGGTCCTGGGGTCGATGACGGTGACGGTGTCGGAGTTGGTGTTGGGGACGTACACCCGGGAGGGGAAGCCCCTGACCACCGGGGAGAGCTGGTTGGGCCGGTCGGCCGCGTAGATGTCCTTGGGGTCCTCGACGGGTGGCATCCCGGGCAGCACGTCCACCCGTTCGTTGTTCACCTGCGGCTGGGCCGGTGCCTTGCTGCCGACGGCCTGCTTCTCGGGGTGCTGTTCCCCGCCGCTGCACGCGGACAGCAGCGACAGGGCGGTGAGGGCGGCACCGGCGGCCAGCAGGCGGGCGGCGTTCGTGGTTCGCATCAGCTCAGCAGCTCCGTGGTGGTGACCGCGCGCAGGCCACGGCGGTCGAGTTCATGGAGGACGTCGGGAAGGGCGGCGACCGTGTCGGGGTACCCGAAATGCAAGCTCACCACGGAGCCGCTGCGCACCTCCGCGAGGACCTTGCGGGTGATGGCGGCGGCGCCCGGGCGGGTGTAGTCGAGTGAGTCGACGTCGTACGACAGCACGTGCGGGTAGCCGGCGGCGCGGGCCAGCCGGGCGACGAGCGGGGAGGCGGTCGGCGAGCGGGAGGGGCGGAACCAGGTGCCGATGGATCCGGTGAGCCGCTTCAGGCGGTCGGCGCAGTCGGTGATCTCCCTGCGGGCGTCCCCCTCGGCGAGGGAGTCGACGGCGATGTGCCGCTGGGTGTGGTTGCCGAGGTCGTGGCCGCCGTCGAGGATGCGGCGGGCGATGTCGGGGTGTTCGTCCAGCCAGGTGCCGACCGCGAGCACGGTGAGCCGGGCGCCCTGCCGCTCGGCCGTGGTGAGCAGGGAGCGGGCGATGCCGGGGTCGCCCTGGCCGTGGAAGGTGAGGGC
>NZ_JBLEBI010000328.1:0-3296 GCF_047340315.1 Streptomyces sp. AF1A | reverse complement strand
CAGTCGCACGGCGTACGGCGACCAGCGCCCGGGCACAGCGGCGCCCTCGCGCAGCAGCTCCTCGGTGGTGGCCCGGCCGGGCCGCGCGACGAGCGTCACCTCGGGCCGCTCGTTGTCGGCCGCGAGCAGTTCCTCGATACCGGCGCGCCCGCCGCCGAGGGAGTCCCAGAGCGCGGAGACGACCCAGCGGGGGTGCGAGTGGACGACGGCGAGGTGGTCCTCGGGGTCGTCGTCGTAGGGCGGCGCCACCTTCCCGAGCCACCCGTCGAGATCGTCCTGCGCCACCTTGCGCAGCACGGCGTTGACGAACTTGGCCCGTCCGTCGCCGAGCACGACCCGTGCCAGTTCCACGGTCGCGGACACCGCGGCGTGGCTCGGGATCCGCGTCCCCAGCAGCTGGTGCACGCCGAGGCTCAGCACGTCGAGCACGGGCGGGTCGACCTCGCGCAGCGGCCGGTCCACGCACGCGGCGATGACGGCGTCGTACGTGCCCTGCCGGCGCAGCGTGCCGTACACCAGCTCGGTCGCGAGGGCGGCGTCCCGGGCGTCGAAGTCGTCCTTCTCGCGCGCCTTGCGGAGCAGTGGCGGCAGCACGAGATTGGCGTACGCGTCCCGCTCGTCCACCGCCCGCAGCGCCTCGAAGGCCAGGATGCGGACGGGGTCCTTCTTGGGACGCCGGTAGGGCTTGGCGGGCTTACGGGGCCGCCGCGGCTGCTCGCTCACGAAAAAGGTGCTCCGGAGATCAGATGGGGTGCGGTGTCCAGCCTACGTCGGCGCACCCGCACCTCTGCCGCCCGGGGTTCAGCCGCCGAGCTTCTCCCCCTCGGCGATGCGCACGCCGCGCGCCCAGTCGGCCGCGCGCATCGGCTTCTTGCCCTGCGCCTGCACCCAGAGCAGCTCGACGGCGTGTGAGCCGGTGCCCACGTGCACGCTGTTCTTGCCCGCCACGAGCCTGCCCGGCGCCAGGTCCGTCCGCTCGGGCACCAGTGCCACCTGAATGAGCTTCAGACGCTCGCCGCGGAAGGTGGTCCAGGCGCCGGGCGCAGGGGTGCAGCCGCGCACGACGCGGTCGACGCGCAGCGCCGGCGTCGCAAAGTCCACCTCGGCGTCCTCGACGGTGATCTTCGGCGCGAGGCTGATGCCCTCGGCCGGCTGCGGCACGGCCTTCAGGGTGCCGTCCGCGATGCCGTCCATGGTGGCCGCGAGCAGCCCGGCGCCGGCGAAGGCGAGCCGGGTCAGCAGGTCGCCGCTGGTGTCGGTGGGCCGGATCTGCTCGGTCACCGTCCCGTACACCGGCCCGGAGTCGAGGCCCTCCTCGATGAGGAAGGTCGAGGCGCCCGTGATCTCGTCGCCCGCCATGATCGCGTGCTGCACCGGCGCCGCGCCGCGCCAGGCGGGCAGCAGCGAGAAGTGCAGGTTGACCCAGCCGTGGGCGGGGATGTCGAGGGCCACGCGGGGCAGCAGGGCGCCGTAGGCGACGACCGGGCAGCAGTCCGGTGCGATCTGCGCGAGCCGCTCCAGGAACTCGGGGTCCCGGGGCCTGACCGGCTTCAGCACCTCGATGCCGGACTCCTCCGCCCGCTCGGCCACGGGCGACGCGACCAGCCTGCGCCCGCGCCCGGCGGGCGCGTCGGGCCGCGTGACGACGGCGGCCACCTCGTGCCGGCCGGAGGCGAGCAATGCGTCCAGGGCGGGAACGGCGACCTCGGGGGTACCGGCGAAGACGAGCTTCATGGGCGGGTTCGGGCCTCTCGGGCGGGGGTCGGACGGGCAGCGCACCAGTCTATGACCACACCGGGAGCGCGGCCGACGGAGAATCACCGTCCGCACCGTGCACGGCCGAGCGGCCAACCGGGAGCGGGCGGCGCGTGGATGAGAGGGAGGCGTGGGCATATGCCCGTACGCCCCCACCCCGTGACCAGCGGAGCGCACACGCGTTGGTCAAGAAAGAGTTGACCACATGGGGGCTTTCGCCGCCCGATTTCTTTCAACGCCGGTTCGAGAGGCTTGTTCATGGCCGACCACGCAACCCACGACGCCCAGGCCCGGGCCAGCCTGCACTTGCTGGTGCGGGACATCGAGCGGGTCCGCCGGCAGGTGGACGCGCTGCGTACGCTCACCGCCCAGTTGGGCAACGTCTACCGCCCGCGCCGCTCCGGCCCGTCCACGGGCTTCGTCGTCTACGGACGCGCCCCCGCCCCGACGGTCCGTCTCGCCCAGGAACTCCGGGACAGTGTCGAGACCCTGGTGACGGCCGCCGTGGACTTCGACCGCTCGCTCGGCTTCTCGTGGGACGCGGTGGGCTCGGCGCTCGGGGTCACCAAGCAGGCGGTGCACCGCCGTTACGGCGCGCGCCGGGCCGCGGCCCAGGCGGCCGCCGAGGCCGAACGGCAGGAGCCGTCCGGTTCGCGCACGCTCAACGTGAACACCGGCCTGCCCACGGTGCCGGCCGTCCCGGCCGCCCGCTCCCTGCCGACGCAGCCGACCGCGGGCAGCCCGTCGCTGCGCGACGACGCCCGGCCGACGGCCTTCCCCAGCCCGCGCAACGGCTGACCTGCTCCCCCCTGCCCTCCCGGAAACGGCCGGGAGGGCAGCCGTGTTCCGCACGCCGTCCCCCATCGCACGGCGACCGCGACCTCAGCCGATGTCCGGCGGATCGATCCGCACCCGCACCGCCTCGCCACTCCCCCGTGCCATCCGGGCGGCCTGGGCGGTCTTCAGGGCGGAGGCCAGCGCGGCACCGCTGCCCGGAGGCACCCGCACCAGCGCGCGCTCCCAGTGCTCCCCCTCAGGCGGCGCCCCGGGTCTGCGCGGTCGGCCCGGCTGGGCCGTCGGCAGCGGTACCGGCCCCAACACCTCGGCGTCCGAGGGCAGTTCGACCGCCGAGAGGAACTCGGCGACGGCGGCGGGCGGCCCGGACACGGCGGCCATCCGCGACACCGGCGGAAAGCCCAGTTCGGCCCGCTCGGCCAGCTCACGGACCGCGTGCCCGACCGGGTCCCAGCGCACCAGCGCCTGCACGGGCCTGAGGGTCGGCTCAGCCACCACGACCACCGTGCCGCCCTCTCCCTGCGGCCGTACCAGCGCGCCCGCGGCGATCCACCGGCGCAGCGCGTCCTCGCCGGCCCGCAGGTCGGGCCGCACCAGCATGGCCCAGCCGTCGAGCAGCAGGGCCGCCGCATAGCCGCCCTCGGCGACCGGCTCGGCCCCCGGGGTGCTCACGACCAGCGCGGGTGTGCCCGGCACGGTGTCCAGCACGTGCTCGCGCCCGGAGGTGCGCACCGGCACGGCGGGGA
>NZ_JBLEBI010000327.1:0-3304 GCF_047340315.1 Streptomyces sp. AF1A | reverse complement strand
TTAGGCGCCAGTGACGAGTGCGCTGATATAGGGACTCCCTACCGGCCTCGGGTAAAAGAAGAGCTGCTCGCCCGGCGGCATCTTGAAACGGTCGGGAGATCCGTTCAGCCGATGGTGAAGCGCTGGTTCTGGGCGCCTCGGTCGCAGCGGGCAGTGCGGTAGTAGCCGTCGTCCTGCTGGTAGAGGCAGCGGCCCGTGCCGACGCTTTGGAGCATGACGGCGCTGCGGGCGGCGGGCTGGACGGCGCGCCACTTCTGGTACGAGCCGCCGTTACAGCGCAGGGGGTAGACGTCGCCCCGGTCATTGCTGTCGAGGCAGCGGCCCCAGAAGCTGTTCTTGAGAGTGGTGCTGGTGTTGAGGCGGCCGTTCCACTGCCACCGGAGGCTGCCGCGTCCGGTGGTGCAGCGGTCGCCCTTGAGGCCGGTTTCGGAGGTCTCGCGCAGGCAGTCACCGTAGCGGTAGTTCGCGAAGCGGCTGGTGGCGGTGGCAGCCGAGGCGGGTGTGGGGATGAGGAAGGGGAGGGCGAGGCCGACTGCGGCGACGAGGGCGGCGAAGGCTTTCCGGGTCGGGCGGCGCACTGGGGGTCTCCTCACAGTGGTTTTCAGAGGTACCTCAACAGGATCCCCGAACACGACCGCCCATGTCTGAAAAATGGGGAAACTCGCCGACGACTCCTGAAGGTCCGAGAGGAGGCGGTTTCCGGCGGGACGGAGGACCTTCCGTGGCGCGGAGGCCCATGGGGGGGCGTAGCAGCGCCACTGACACTGCCTCTGACCTGGTGGCACCGCCCTGTACAGGGGGCACATGTGCGTTCACAAGGTCAGGCAGGACTTCTGAGTGAAACGAACATCGAGAACTCGTAGCACGATCTTGTGGATGGGTGCTGGTCGGGCCTGACCGGTACGACGATTCCGCCGTTCGTGAGGTGCGGGAATCAGCCGTGGATCGTGGAGGATGAACTGCCGCAGCTGATCGAGCCGTTGCTGCCGCCGTAACCGCGGAAGGCTCCCGGCCCGAGGCCGGCGGATGACCGGCGGTGCCTGCAGGGGCATCCTGTACGTGCTCTACAAGCGCCCAGGGCGCCGTGTTCGATGGCGGACCTGCGCTCCCCGACCTTCGGGGCTGTGACTCACCGGCGCAGACCTGCGAGGGGCGAGGCTGGAAGGCACGCTGGCGAGCGACCTTACGATCTGGCCGACCGGATTCGACGCTCAATCGGCCGGCGTCGTAGTCACAGCGGACCCTGGCGTCGAACCGGACAATCTGCTTCCGGCCGCCGCGCTCACGAGGCGAGTCCCACTGCTGCAAACGGAGCCGGCGCAGAGGCCGTCGGCGCGGACGAATTGAGCAATCAGGCAGCGCGAAGGCGACGTCGTGCACCTGGATCAGACGGTCACTACGTTGTCGATGTCGATGCCGATGGACCAGTTCTCGCCGGCAGAGTTGTCGGCGTTACGACGGTGAACTCGGCGTCGTGTCGGAACCTGAATTCCCTCGAACTCCCTGTAGTCGCTGACGTAGTGTGCGACAGCGACGCCGACGTTCACATCGACGTTGTAGTCCAGTCGCCGCAGGAGGCCGTCGTCCCCGAAGTAGAACGTCTGCTCCGCGGTGTGTGTGGCGATGGACGAGGGGAACTCCACATGAAGCCTTCGCCAGACCTCTCCGTTTTCCGACCAGGCCTCTCCCTCACGTGAGGAGACTCCGGTAGTCGAGGAGGAAGGGGGTGCTCAGGTAGTTCCACATTGCGTAGCCGATGAAATAGCCGACTTGAAGCGGACTCCACGGCGAGGTGAGGTCGTATCCCTTGTAGGTCGATCTGATGCCGGACTGTGTCTCCAGCACCGTGTCGTCCGCCGCGGCTCGCACCTCGACCACGTCGTCCTCCGCCCGAAGCACGAAGTCGTGCTCGGGCTTGCCCCAGGGGCTGAATCGGATCAACTCGCGTCGAGTGCCGGTCGTTACGATCTATTTGAATGGCTTGTCCGAGAACCCCCGCACGGCCCACAAGGAGCCGTGGAGCGTCGTCTCGACCTGCAAGCCGTCAATCTGCGACCATCGTTCGCGGCCACCACAGGACGTTCGGCACCAGTCGCCCGGCACGCGTCAACAGCGCCCGAGCGGTCAATGCCGCTCGTGTCCTGTTCCGCTACTACGAGAGGCAGCTTCCAGCCACCATCCTCCTCGTTCACGGAGCCATCGCGGACGGGTCCTCGTGGAGCAGGGTCATTCCGCTCTTGCAGGCCGCCGGACATGAAGCCATCGCTGTACAGCAGCCCCTGTCGTCGATTCCCGACGACGTCGCCAAGGTCCGCGGCGCGCTCGACGAGCTGGCGGGTCCCGTGGTCATCGTCGGCCACTCCTTCGGCGGCGTGGTCATCACGCAGGCCGCACACGGCGCCGCGAACGTGAGCGGCATGGTCTACGTCGCGGCCTTCGCCCCCGACGACGGCGAGAGCGCGCAGAGCCTCGGCGAGCCCTTCGGACAGCTGGAGTCCGCATCCCACTTCAAAATCGACAAGCAGGGGCGCTTCACGCTGCCGCAGGACCTCTTCCCGACGTACTTCTGCCCGGACGTCGAACCGGAGCAGGCCAGGGTCATGGCCGCCGCTCAGGGTCCGAGCGACGCCGCCCGCTTCGGCTTCGTCTCCGGACCGCCGGCCTGGCGCGAGCACCCGACGCACTTCGTGGTGTGTGAGAACGACCAGATCATCCCTCCCGCCCTCCAGCGCTTCTGCGCCGAGCGCATGGGCGCCAAGAGCACCATTGCGGAGGGCGCCTGCCATGCCGTGATGGTCTCCCAGCCCGAGGTGGTGGCACAGGCCATCCTCGAGGCGGCCCGCTGACGGCCGGGTGACAGCTCGTCAGTGAGGGAGAACTCGTCCCTCCCCACCGAGTTGCCATACCAGTGAGCGGCGGGCCGTCTGCACGGAAGGTGCAGCCGGCCCGCCTCGGCGTGGTGGCCGTGCTCATCGGCTCACCCGGCTCCAACAGCCCAACATGATCGATCCGTCGGCGAATGCGCGGGGCTTCACCGCCGCCCCACGGGCATGCACGGCGGCACCGCGACCTCGCGGCCGAAGCCGAATCGGTACGCGGTCATCAGGACTCCGGAAAGGTGGGCCTGGGTGCCGCCGGTGATCCGGCGGCACCCAGGCCACGGGTAGGACAGGGTCGGTCAGAACCACACCGACATCGCTGCGGCCGTCACTTGTGCACGGCCGGCTGGACGGCCTCGGGCGCGGCGACCGCCACGGTGGCGGGACGTTCGCGCTGGGCGAGTGCGGCCAGGGCGGACAGGGCC
>NZ_JBLEBI010000326.1:0-3327 GCF_047340315.1 Streptomyces sp. AF1A | reverse complement strand
GGGTGTCCCGGTTGGAGTCGGGCCTGGCGCCGGGCACCAGGGACACCGCGCCCCGCCGCCGCTCCGGCTCGCCGCCGGGCGCGGCAGCCGGTACCGGCTCCGCGTCCGCCGCCTCGTCCTCGGGGTCCGGCTCGTCCACGTCCAGCGGCGGCAGGCCCGCCAGGCCCGGCAGCTGCTCGCGCAGCCGCGAAGCCAGCTCCGAGGCGCGCAGCCGGGAGGCGGGCGCCTTGGCGAGGCACTGCACGATCAGCTGCCACAGCTCCTCGGGGATGCCGGGCAGCGGCACGACGGTCTCGGTGACGTGGCGGCGCAGCACCGCGCCGGGGTGGCCGCCGCCGAACGGGGTGAACCCGGCCAGCAGCTCGTACAGGACCGTCGCCAGGGCGTAGATGTCCACGGCGGCGCGGGGCGGCAGGCCCTCGACGATCTCGGGGGCCAGGTAGTCCGGCGTGCCGATGATCTTCGTGGCCCGGGTCCGCTTCGGGGTGTCGATCAGCTTGGCGACACCGAAGTCGGTGAGCAGCGCCGGGTGGGCCCCGCCGGGGCCGAGCGGGCCCTGCATGTCCAGCAGGATGTTCTCGGGCTTGACGTCCCGGTGCACGACGCCGGCCGCGTGGGCCGCCGCCAGCGCGTCGGCGACGTCGGCGACGATCGCCACGGCCGCCTCGGGGGCGAGCCGCCGCTCGCGCTCCAGGCGGGTGCGCAGGTCGGTGCCGCGCACCAGGTCCATGACCAGGGCCAGGTCGTTGCCGTCGACCACCAGGTCGCGCACGGACACGATGTGCGGGTGCTCCAGGCCGAGCAGCGCGGTGCGCTCCTGCACGAAGCGTCCGACCAGCTCCTGGTCGGAGGCGAGGTCCTCGCGCAGCAGCTTGACGGCGACGGGCCCCTCGGGTCCCTCGCCGAGCCACACCGTGCCGGCGCTGCCCCGCCCCAGGATCTGGTTCGCGGTGTACCGGCTGCCGATCTTCCGTGCCAAGACTGCTCCTACAGACGCGTGTTGTCGCTAAAACTACGCGTCCGGAGAGCCAACCTTCACCGCGGAGACGGAAATCACCCGCCAGATGTCGACAAATCCGCAAACCCGTGGTCAGTTCCCGGTGTCCGACGAGCCGCCGCCCGAGGAGCCGCCCAGGTCCTTGATCCAGTGGCCCAGCTGGCCCGCCCAGTGGGACACCTCGTGCCAGTAGCCGCGGCCCTGGCCGATCCAGGTGTGCAGCGGGGTCAGCTCGTAGACCAGCCAGCTCGCCACGACCAGGATGACGATCGTGAACAGGCAGCCCTTCAGGCAGCCCAGCCCGGGGATCTTCATCGGGTTGGCGCTGCGCTGCCGCGGCGCCCGGGGCTCGCGCGCGGGCCGCTGCGGCTCCGGCGCGGGCGGCGCGTACCGCTGCGGCTCCCGGGGCGGGGCGTACTGCTGGGGCTGCTGCTGCGGCGCATAGCCGTAGCCCTGCTGGTAGCCCTGCTGCCGGCCGCGCGGCTGCGGCTGCTGGGGGCGGCCCTGGGGGGCCTGGCGCGGCTGCTGCTGCGGCCGGGCGACCTGCCGCTGGGGGCGGCGGCGCAGCGGGTCCTCGTTCGGGTCGAGGTACTGGACCTGCGTCTGCTCGTTGCGGTCGCGGGCGGCGCGCAGCTGGGTCTGCCAGGGGTGCGGCTGCTCGGGCCCGCGTCCCTGCGGGCCCGTGTTCGGCAGCACGGCCGTCGGGTCGGCGGCGCCCGTGTTCGGCAGCACGGCCGTGGGGTCGGCGGCGCCGACGGGGTTGCCGGTGTGCGGCAGCACGCTGGTCGCCGCGTTCGGGTCGTACGCCCCCTGCGGCGCGTTCGTCGGCAGCACCTGGGTGGGGTCGGCGGCACCGGGCACACCCGGGACGGCGGCCGGGGCCGGATCGGGCGCGAGCAGCGCGCCGACGCCCTCGGCGGCGGCGATCTGGGCGGCGTTCGCGTGCACGCCGACGCCCTCGGCGACGACCCGCAGGCCGCGCGCCAGGTTCTCGGCGCTGGGCCGCTCGTCGGGGTTCTTGCGCAGGCAGCGCTCTATGACCGTCCACAGCGGGTCCGGGACGGTCGAGGGGCGGCGGGGCTCGGCGCTCAGGTGCTGGTGGAGCACCTCGAGTGCGGTACCGCCGGAGAACGGCGGGTGCCCGGTGACCAGTTCGTACAGCAGGATGCCGGCGCCGTAGATGTCCACGGCGGAGGTCTGCGGGCGGCCCTCGGCGGACTCCGGCGCGACGTACGCGGGCGTGCCGACGAACTCCTGGGTGCGGGTCAGGCCCGGGGAGTCGGCGAGACGGGCGATGCCGAAGTCGGTCAGCATCGGGTGCATCTGGCCGTCGTGCTGCATGAGCAGCACGTTCGCGGGCTTCAGGTCGCGGTGGACGACGCCGTCGGCGTGGCTCGCGGCGAGCGCGTCGGCGATCTGGGCCGTCATCAGCGCGGCGGCGACCGGCGAGAGGGGGCCGTTCTCGCGCAGGTAGCGGTGCAGGTCGGGGCCGTCGACGAGGTCCATGACCAGCGCGAGCAGGTCGCCCTCGACGACCAGGTCGCGGACCCGGACGATGTTCGGGTGGGTCAGGCGGAGCAGCACGGAGCGCTCCCGCAGGAAGCGCATCACGATGTCCGGATCGCTCGCCAGCTCTTCCTTCAGGACCTTGATCGCGACCGTCTCGCCCGGCTGCCCCGGCACGGCCGCCTCGGCGCCCGCGGTCTCGCGCTGGCGGGCACGCCAGACGGTGCCTGTGGCGCCGCGTCCGAGCGGCTCCTCAAGCAGGTACTTGCTGCCGACTGGCCGCACGTCACGCGCTCCCTGCTGCTTGCTGCTGCTTGCTTGGCTGCATTCCGGTTGTCCCGAACCACTGTAGTGCCGCCCTTCGGAGCACTACGTAATCGTCCCCGAGCATGTTCGAAGGAAAGACGCACGTGTTTGGCTCCTGGTTGCCGTGATGCGGACGTGACCGATCTCAACTGATCGCCGGTGCGGTCCTGGTCAGGAACTTTTGCGGGCAGAGCCGACCAATCAAGATCACTTCTCACCGGGTGCCGGGCGCGCTGTCGGTGGCAGGTGCGAGGATGCCTGTCAGTACTGGCCGACGTGCTCGTGCGGGGTGGGGGGAAGTCCGCACCCGCGCTGCCCCGCGCTGACCCGCGCAGCCCGCGCAGAAGGGACCGCTGACGCCGATGCAGATCCGGCTGACCGTCGTAGACCCGCTGGGGCCGTCCGCGCAGCGGGGCCGCGCCGCGAGCCGCGACGTCCTGGTCACGGCGCCCGCGGGCACGGACCTCGCCGCGGTCGCGTCGGCACTGGCCGGGGCGGTCACCGGGGAGGGCGGCGCG
>NZ_JBLEBI010000325.1:0-3379 GCF_047340315.1 Streptomyces sp. AF1A | reverse complement strand
CGAAGGCCGGGTCAGGGCTGCGTGGCTCGAGTGGCGCCGATGAAGGGCGCGTCGGGACTGCGCGGTCGGTTCGTGCGCGGGCCGTGGTCGGGGCTACTCGCCGAGGCCGGCCAGGTCGCGCAGCCGGCGGGCCTGGGCCGCTCGTTCCGCCGCACGCTGGTCGTCGTACGTACGGCCGACCGCACCGCGCAGCAACGCCTTGGTCTCCACCACGGCGTCGCGCGGTGCGGCCAGCAGTGCGGCGGCCAAGTCGTGCGTGGCTGCGTCCAGTTGGTCGGCGGGCACGGCGAGGTTGGCCAGCCCGGTCGCCACCGCCTCCTGCGCCGATACGAACCGCCCGGTCACGCAGATCTCCAGCGCGCGGGCGTACCCCACCAGGCCGACCAGCGGGTGTGTGCCGGTCAGATCGGGGACGATGCCGAGGCTGGTCTCGCGCATGGCGAACTGCACGTCGTCCGCGACGACCCTCAGGTCGCAGGCGAGCGCGAGCTGGAATCCGGCACCGATGGCATGCCCTTGGACGGCGGCGACGGACACGATGTCGTTGCGCCGCCACCAGGTGAACGCCTCCTGGAATTCGGCGATGGTCGCGTCGAGCCCGGCGTCGTCACGACGCGCGAGTTCGGTGAAGGTCGGCTCGCCCGGGATCCCCTCCGGGGTGAACATCT
This sequence comes from Streptomyces sp. AF1A, assembly GCF_047340315.1. Lineage (NCBI taxonomy): Bacteria > Bacillati > Actinomycetota > Actinomycetes > Kitasatosporales > Streptomycetaceae > Streptomyces > Streptomyces sp. AF1A. The sequence goes on along the minus strand of NZ_JBLEBI010000325.1, from coordinate 2,711 downwards.
GCCGGTCCAGTCCGGCGGAGAAGGACTTGCCCTCGCCGCGCAGCAGGACGACGCGGACGGAGCCCGGCAACAGCCGACCGGCCTCGGTGAGCGCCCGCCACAGAGCGGGGCTCTGCGCGTTGCGCTTGGCCGGGTTGGTCAGCGTCACCGTCGCGAGCGCGTCGTCGACGGTGAGCCGTACGCCGTCCTTGTCGAGTACGGCAGCGAGGTCCTGGTCGGGCGAAGCCATGGGGCGCCTCCGATGGGTGCGGTCAGCAGAGCAGAGCTAAGTGACTGCACAGTAACCACCCGGCCGATCAGATCGCCGACCGGGTGGCCACCATCGAAGCCGATGGGCCGCCCGGAGTCAGGACGATGCGGCCTTCTTGCCCCGGGTCGCTCCGCCACGCCCACGCAGCGTGACGCCCGACTCGCTGAGCATCCGGTGGACGAAGCCATACGAGCGGCCGGTCTCCTCGGCCAGCGCCCGGATGCTCGCACCGGAGTCGTACTTCTTCTTCAGGTCTGCCGCGAGCTTGTCGCGCGCGGCGCCGGTCACCCGGCTGCCCTTCTTCAGAGTCTCGGCCACCCGTGCCTCCTCATGGGAAGTGCGCTCTGGTCTCCTCATGATCACCCCTCCGGGGCGTGATGGCCACCCATTCGGCAAGGTCCGTGAGACATCGTTGTGACGACAGGAGTGGATCCGCACAAGCGGAATAAGGCATTCCATTGAGTGGTGTCCACGGGGCCGAACGGGTGGACTCGCGAAGTGCCAGGTCAGCGCCGCGCGGCGGCCGACCCCTTGGGGCGCGGGGCATCGGCCGCGAAATCCGTGTACGACACACCCCGATACGAGGAGATCTCACACAGATGATGGATCACGGATGGGCCGAATGATCCATACGAAGTGGATCAGAGCTCGATCCCGCTCGATCCGGCTTTCGATCACGCGAGGGCGACGAGATCCGCGTAGCCGGAGCCCCACAGGTCCTCGACCCCGTCCGGCAGCAGGATGATCCGCTCCGGCTGGAGCGCGTCGACGGCGCCCTCGTCGTGGGTGACGAGGACGACGGCGCCCTTGTAGGTGCGCAGGGCGCCGAGGATCTCCTCGCGGCTCGCGGGGTCGAGGTTGTTGGTCGGCTCGTCGAGGAGCAGCACGTTCGCCGAGGAGACCACCAGGGTCGCGAGCGCGAGCCGGGTCTTCTCGCCGCCCGAGAGGACACCGGCCGGCTTGTCGACGTCGTCGCCGGAGAACAGGAACGAGCCGAGCACCTTGCGGACCTCGACCAGGTCCATGTCGGGGGCGGCCGAGCGCATGTTCTCCAGGACCGTGCGGTCGGGGTCCAGGGTCTCGTGCTCCTGCGCGTAGTAGCCGAGCTTGAGGCCGTGACCGGGCACGACCTGCCCGGTGTCCGGCTTCTCGACGCCCGCGAGCAGGCGCAGCAGCGTGGTCTTGCCGGCGCCGTTGAGGCCGAGGATGACGACCCGCGAGCCCTTGTCGATGGCCAGGTCGACGTCCGTGAAGATCTCCAGGGAGCCGTACGACTTCGACAGGCCCTCGGCCATCAGCGGGGTCTTGCCGCAGGGCGCGGGCTCCGGGAAGCGCAGCTTGGCGACCTTGTCCGACTGACGGACCTCCTCCAGGCCCGCGAGCAGCTTCTCCGCACGCCGGGCCATGTTCTGCGCGGCGACCGTCTTGGTGGCCTTGGCCCGCATCTTGTCGGCCTGCGCGTTGAGCGCGGCCGCCTTCTTCTCGGCGTTGGCCCGCTCCCGCTTGCGGCGCTTCTCGTCGGCCTCGCGCTGCTGCTGGTAGAGCTTCCAGCCCATGTTGTAGATGTCGATCGCGGAGCGGTTGGCGTCCAGGTAGAACACCTTGTTGACGACCGTGTCGACCAGGTCGACGTCGTGGGAGATCACGATGAAGCCGCCGCGGTAGGTCTTCAGGTAGTCCCGCAGCCAGCTGATCGAGTCCGCGTCGAGGTGGTTGGTGGGCTCGTCCAGGAGCAGCGTGTCCGCGTCGGAGAACAGGATGCGGGCCAGCTCGACACGGCGGCGCTGGCCGCCGGAGAGGGTGTGCAGCGGCTGGCCGAGCACGCGGTCCGGCAGGTTCAGCGCGGCGGCGATGGTCGCGGCCTCGGCCTCGGCGGAGTACCCGCCCTTGGTGAGGAACTCCGTCTCCTGGCGCTCGTACTGCTTGAGGGCCTTCTCGCGGGTGGCGCCCTTGCCGTTGGCGATGCGCTCCTCGTTCTCGCGCATCTTGCGGATGAGGACGTCGAGCCCGCGCGCGGAGAGGATCCTGTCCCGGGCCAGGACGTCCAGGTCTCCGGTGCGGGGGTCCTGCGGGAGGTAGCCGACCTCGCCGGAGCGGGTGATGGTGCCGGCGGCCGGGATGCCCTCCCCGGCCAGGCACTTGGTGAGGGTGGTCTTGCCTGCGCCGTTGCGGCCGACGAGGCCGATGCGGTCGCCCTTGGCGACACGGAAGGTGGCGTTCTCGATGAGGACGCGCGCACCGGCGCGCAGCTCGATACCGGAGGCGGAGATCACGGACAGACTCCAGGGCGTACAAGGGGTTGGCGGGTGGGCGGCTGAGGACGTTCCCGCCGTCTAATGCGCGAGGAGAATGGCCATGGGGTGAAGTCTAACGGGGGCGTGCAAGCGGTTTTTCTCCGTCCGTGCGTTCGGGCGGGCTCGGGGAGATCGTCGCCGGGGGCGTGCGATGCGGGCGGCCCGAC
>NZ_JBLEBI010000324.1:0-3437 GCF_047340315.1 Streptomyces sp. AF1A | reverse complement strand
GCGACGGGCTGCGCAGGTCCAGGAAGAGGACCCCGTCCGGGAACGCGTCGGCCACCCGGCGCGCCGCGGCCACCGCGAGGGCCGTCTTGCCCGCGCCCACGGGCCCGGTGACGGCCGTCCAGGTGCCCGGCGGGGCGGTCCTGAGCAGCCGCTCCACGGCCGCGAGCTCCTCGTCCCGGCCGACCAGCTCGCCGTCCGGGGCGGGAAGCGCGAGGACCGGGGAGACGAGTGGGGGCGGTGGCGCGAGCGGGCGCGGCACGAGCGCGTCCGGACCGGGCGCCCCGGCAACCGGTGCCGGCACGGCGGCACGTGGCCGGAGGGCGGTGGCTCTCGGCGTGGGTGTGGCCGTGTGGGGTTCGGGTGCGGTGGCCTCCGGCGTGAGGGCGGCCGCGTGTGGTTCGGGTGCGGTGGCCTCTGGTGTGGGTGTGGCTGTGTGGGGTTCGGGTGCGGTGGCGCTCGTTCCCGGGGCGGCTGCGTGGGGTTCGGGTGCGGTGGCCTCTGGTGTGGGTGTGGCCGCGTGGGGTTCGGGTGCGGTGGCGCTCGTTCCCGGGGCGGCTGCGTGGGGTTCGGGTGCGGTGGCCTCTGGTGTGGGGGCGGCCGCGTTTGGTTCGGGTGCGGTGGGGTTCGTTCCCGGCGTGGTCGCGTCCGGTTCGGACAGGGTGGGGCTGGTTCCCGGTGTGGCCGCGTCTCGTTCGGACAGGGTGGTGCTCGTTCCCGGCGTGGTCGCATGGGCCCCGGACGCCATGGCACGCAGCCCCGGCGCCGTCGCACTCCCGGGCGTGCCCGGCGCCCCCGCGCTGCCCCGCGCATGCCGGAGTGCGTCGCGTGTCGGCGCGCGGCCATCCCGGGCACTCGCGGACTGCCGTCGCGGCTGCTCGGGGTATCCGAGCAGGTCGTCCTCTCCGGGGCCCTCCTCCTCCGTCAGCAGGCGTTGGTGCAGTGCGCGGAGGCGGGGGCCCGGTTCGGTGCCCAGCTCCTCCGCGAGGAGGGCGCGCAGCCGGGCGTAGGCGTGGAGGGCCTCGGCGTGGCGGCCGGTGCGGGCCAGGGCGGTCAGCAGCTGGGCGTGGAACTCCTCCCGGAGCGGGTGCTCGGTGGTCAGGGCGCGCAGCTCGGGCAGGACCGCGCGGTGGTTGCCGAGGCGCAGTTCGGCGTCCACGTGGAGTTCGAGGACCTCCAGGCGGGCCTCGGTCAGGCGGGCCGCGGTGGCGCGCAGCAGCGGGCCGTGCGGCGTGCCGGACAGCAGCGGGCCCCGCCACAGCGCGTCCGCGCGCCGCAGCAGGTCCGCCGCGCGGGCGAGTTCGCCGTCGGCCAGTGCCCGCCGTCCCCGGGCGCGCAGCTGCTCGAACACGGTCGCGTCGACGTCCTCGTCGTCCGCGCGCAGCAGATAGCCCGGCCGCTGGGTGACCAGCAGGGTGCGGCCCTGGCGGGGGCTCGCCGCGGTCAGGGCCTTGCGGATCTGCGAGACGTACACGTGCAGGGTGGTCAGCGCGGTGCGCGGCGGCCCGTCCGGCCACAGCTCGTCGATCAGGGCGTCGACGGACACCACGCTGCCGGCGCGGGCGAGCAGCGTGCCGAGGACGGTGCGCAGCTTGGGCGCGCCCGGGGTGTGCGTGCCCGCGGAGGCCGGGTCCGGGTCGCCCGTGAGCTCCAGCGGGCCCAGGATCCGGAACCTCATCGCGACGGCCCCTCAGAGATCCTGCACCACGACGGCTGTCGCCTCGGCGACGGCCTTGCGCCCCTGTGCCAGGGTCATGGTCACCGGCACCCGGGCCCGGCCCGCCGGATCGGGTTCGACCCCACCCGGCACGGCCACGCACCGCAGCGGCGGCCCCGCCTCGGCCGAGCCGCGGAAGTGGACCCGTGAGGCGGCGAGGGTGCAGCGCGCGGTGGTCAGCCCGTGCCGCCGGCCGGCCGTGAGCAGGGCGCTCTGCCGCAGCGCCTCCAGCACGTGCAGCCCGGCCAGCCGCCCCTCCCCGCCCGCGAAAACCCGGGGGACGCCGTCCGTCCGCACCCAGGTGGTCAGCCGGCCGGAGGGCAGCCGCTCGGGGGCGCTCACCAGGACGTTCTCGGCGGCGGCCCGGCCCACCTCGGCGGCCGGCACGCGGTGCGCGGCCCCGGCCGCCCGGTCCGGCCCGTCCTGCGGGTACGCGTGGTCGTCCGGCACGGGCTGGGCGAGGGCGAGCTGGTTGCGGTAGAGGGCGGGCGCGAGGAAGACGAGGCCCGCGGAGCCGACCGCGCACGGGATGCCGTCGATGCTCACCTCGGTGTGGAACTCCACCCCGCGCGGCACGCCGTTGACGACGTGCGTGGGCACCGCCCGCAGCCGCGTGCTGAGCCGGGAGCCGCCGTTCGGGCCGGTGCGCCACGGGGCGAGGTCGGTGAGGCGCAGGTCGTAGCGGTAGAACAGGCCGGGGCGCTCGGCGGGCACGCCGAAGTAGCGGTGGCCGACGAACTCGCCGATCTCGCGGACCGATTCGGTCACGACCTGGACGTCGTGGAAGTGCACGGGGCCGTCGTTGAACAGCGGGTGGTCCCGCGGGAGGCGGTCGGCGAGCACGAAGTGCTCCTCGCCGACACCGGGGGCGTCCAGGCAGTTGTCCCACGAGACGGGGCAGTGGATGAGGTGACGGGTGGTGCCGAACGGCGCCGCCTCGGGCGGGACGTCGGCACGGGTGTCCGCTCTGCGCCCCATCGTCATGGATTCCGTCATGCTTCCCCCTCGACTGCGCCGGAACACGCCTGTCCTTCAGCGTGCGAACCGCCCGGGCGGGAGGCCAGCGCCGCCCGGTGGCAGCAAGCTGCATGACCGCAACTGCGGTCACGGAGCCGGCTCGGCGCGCCCCTGCCCTGCCTTTAGCGGAATCCAGGACGTGGCCCGGAGGCTGGTGTCGGGCCCACCGGCCGTTCCTTCCCCCCGTCCTGCCGGTGGGCCTGCCGTACGGGGCCGACGAAGGGGGCACACGATGACCACTGCCGCAGCGCCGGGCCGGAAGACCGGTGGGCACAGGGCCCACGGGCCGCGGGCCGCGGGGCGGCGGGAGGCCGGTGGGCGGCGTCCGGGCGTCTCCGGCCGGGTCGTGGCCGGCTACGGCGCCGGGGCGCTGGTATCCGGCACCTTCACGACGCTGCCCGGCCTGCTGCTGTTGCCGTACCTCACCGACACGCTGGGTGTCGGCGCGGCCCTCGCCGGGGCCGCGGTGCTCGTCCCCAAGCTGTGGGCGGCGGCGGTGAATCCGGTGGTGGGCAGGTTCGCCCGCCGCGCGGCGGCGCGGCGGCGGCTGATCCGGTACGGCGGGGCGGCGATGGCCGCGGCCTGCCTGCTGATGTTCGCCTCCGTGGTGCGCGGGACGGGCGGCGCGTGGTTCGCCGAGGCGGGCTTCCTGCTGACGGCCACCGCCTTCGCCTGCTTCCAGGTCCCTTACGCCGCCCTGCCCGCC
>NZ_JBLEBI010000323.1:0-3457 GCF_047340315.1 Streptomyces sp. AF1A | reverse complement strand
CCACCCGTCGTTCGTGATGTCCAACAGCTTCGCGAACCAGACGATCGCCCAGATCGAACTGTTCACCAAGACCGACGAGTACCCGATCGGCGTCTACGTGCTGCCCAAGCACCTGGACGAGAAGGTCGCACGGCTCCACCTGGACGCGCTCGGAGTCAAGCTCACCAAGCTGCGCCCGGAGCAGGCCGCGTACATCGGTGTCGAGGTGGACGGCCCGTACAAGCCGGACCACTACCGCTACTGAGCCGTTTCCCGCAGTTCCTTCGAGGCAGGCCCCCGCACCCCCGTGCCGGGGGCCTGCCCCTTTGGCCGGTCCGGGCGACTCAGCACCCTGGTCCGGCCCCCTCACGCCCCCCGGATCGGGGCGCCGACGCGATCCGACCCCATCACGACCCAGGACCCCCATGCCCCGCGGCCGCTATTCGCTCCACGATCCGCACGATCACACCCCCCTCGGAGAAGAGCACTTCCAGTGCGCCCCCGGCCCGTCCGGCTGGCGCTACGTCTCCCAAGTGACGACCCCCGCGGGCGACCCCCGCGGCTCGGTCGACCTCGCTCTGGACGACCTCGGCCGCCCCATCCGCCTCGAACTCCACGCGGGAGGCTGGCAGGTGCGCGGCGCCGCCCTCGACGGCGTCACCTGGGTCCGCACGGACCCCACCGGCACCGATGCCACCGAAGGCAATGTGCGCGCCCACGCCTTCACCGGCATGTCCCCCGCGTTCCTCGTCGCCACCGCTCGTCTGCTGCGCCTCACCCCCTCGTCCGCCGCGACCCGCGTACGTCTCGTGGCCTTCACGGACCCCGTCCTCGCCCCCCGCACCGTGGACCAGTCCTGGGCCCTGGTGAACAGCGAAGCACACGCCACTGACAACGCCCCGCTGATCGTGGACGAATACCAGGTCACAGCGCTGGACACCGGCGAGCGGCACACCGTCCACATCGCCGGAGACGTCGTTTTGGCCGCGCCCGGGATCGAGTTGGAGGACCTTCAGTCGCCGCCGTCCGCGTTCGGCTGAGCGAAGCGGCGGCGACCGAGGCGAGCCAGGGGCCGCCGAGCGCCGGGCCGGCGGGACGCCGAGGCCGGCCCGCGTCGCACCGGGTCCGGCGGTGGAGGCGCGGCTGCCTACGCCGGCGGAGCGAAGCCGGTGGCCGGACGGTCGGCCCGCGGCTCGTCACGGGTTGTCGCGGGCGACGGCGCGACGGGAGCCGGTGGCCGAGCCGCCGCTTCCGGCTGCCGAGCCCAGCCCTGCTGACCGCCGGGCTCGGCAGCAGGCTGCGGCCATGCCGGCGCCGCAGGCCGATCCGCACCCGGCTCCGCTCCAGGCAGGGCGAAACCAGCCGGGCCGAACGCCTGCCGGGACTCACGCGACTGCCGCTCGTGCACCACGGCGGCCAGGAAAGCGGCCGGCGGCAGTTCCTGCGGCATTGGTGCGCCCGTGTGCGTCGCGAGGTCGGCCGCGAGCCGCTGCGCCATGCCCCAGGAGACCTGCGGATCCAACTGCTGCATCCGCGTCAGGTACTGCCGCACGGCGAGCCACAGCCCGTCCGGAACAGCCGACAGATCCAGCCCGGCGAAGCGCCCCGCGAGCCCGGGCGGGGGCGGGGGAACGAGCCCGGCACGTTCCACCGGAATACGCTCGCGCACGACCAGAGTCCCCGCGAACACGTCCCCGAGCCGTCGCCCGCGCGCCGACACCAGCGAGGCGATGCAGGCCACCGTGCCAAGCGTCATCAGGATCTCGACCACACCGATCGCCCCCCGCACCAGCGCGTGCCGGAACCGGATCGGACCGCCGTCGTCCCGCACCACCCGGAGCCCGAACGCCAGCTTCCCCAGCGAACGGCCATGACTGAGCGTCTCCACCGCGATCGGCCCGCCGACGAGTACCAGCAGGAACGACGCGATCGACAGCGCCACCTGCGCGGCCTCGTCCAGAGAGGCCGTCGACAACACCAGCACCATCGTGACGCCGATGTACACGACCATGACCACGACCAGGTCGAGCAACACGGCCAACGCCCTGCTCGGCAGCTTGGCGGGCAGCAGTTCGAGCGCCACCGCCTCGCCGGTCACCAGCTCACTCACGCCCGCCCGTCCTTCCCCTGGTCCACCCGTGAACAGCAAGTCTGCCAAGCTGTGGGCGCAGCGCACCCCAGTACGACAAGCTGACAGCAACCAAGAGCATCCACCACGAGCAGTCGGTGACCAGCCGAGGAGCAGGCAGACCCGATGGACCTGGACGTCTTCGTCTCCGCACACCGAGCCGAATGGGACCGCCTCGACGCCCTGCTCAGCCGCCGGCGCCGCCTCAACGGTGCCGAGGCCGACGAACTCGTCGCCCTCTACCAGCGCACCGCCACCCACCTCTCCCTCGTTCAGTCCAGCGCCCCCGACCCGCAACTGACCGGAAGGCTCAGCCAACTCGTGGCACGCGCGCGGAGCGCCGTCACAGGCGCCCGCCGGGCCTCATGGCGTGACGTCACGCACTTCCTGGGCCAGGGCTTCCCGGCCGCCGTCTACCGGGCGCGCCACTGGTGGGTACCCGCGGCGCTCGTGTCCACCGCCGTCGCCATCCTCCTGGGCTGGTGGATCGGCACCCACCCGGACGTCCAGGCGTCCATCGCGGCCCCCAGCCAGCTGCGCGACCTGACCCGGCCCGGCGGTGAGTACGAGACCTACTACTCCAGCCACCCGGCGACCGCCTTCGCCGCCCAGGTGTGGACGAACAACGCCGAGGCCGCCGCGATGTGCCTGGTCATGGGCGTCTTCCTGGGGCTGCCCGTACTCCTGATCCTCTTCGAGAACATGCTCAACCTCGGCGTCGGCTTCGGCCTGATGTCCTCCGCCGGCCGCCTGGACACCTTCCTGGGCCTCGTCCTGCCGCACGGTCTGCTCGAGCTGACCGCCGTCTTCGTCGCCGCCGGCACGGGACTGCGTCTGGGATGGACGCTCATAGACCCCGGCCCCCGTACCCGGCGGGCCGCTCTCGCGGAAGAGGGGAGGGCCGCGGTGGGCATGGCGATCGGCCTCGCCCTGGTCCTGTTCGTGTCCGGCGCGATCGAAGGCTTCGTCACCCCGTCGGGTCTGCCCACCTGGGCCCGCATCGGCATCGGAGTGGTGGCCGAGCTGGCGTTCCTGGCCTACGTCTACGTCCTCGGCGGCCGCGCGGCGCGCGCAGGCGAGACCGGCGACCTCGAAGAGGCCGACCGCAGTTCCTCCGTGCCGACCGCCGCGTGATGTGCGCCCCAGCCCTGTGAGCTGCTAATCTCCTCTTCGCCCCGCAAGACCCGTTGACACGGGTCGCGTGGGGAGGTAGATTCAAACAGTTGCCTAGAACTGGACATGGTCCGGTGGCGACCGCTAGGCTCTACCAGCTTCCAGGAAGTCGCTACCGATATTCCGGAGAAGCATCCTCCCGATTACTCAGAAATGAGCGGCCGGTCAGACCGGCCG
>NZ_JBLEBI010000322.1:0-3461 GCF_047340315.1 Streptomyces sp. AF1A | reverse complement strand
CGGCCGTCGGCCGCGACGGCAACCCCGCCCGCACCGCCGCGTCGTTCGCGCCGGACGTGGCCCGCCTGGCCGCGACGGGCGACGCCGCGGCCTCGGAGATCATCCGGGGCGCTGCCGCCGCGCTGGGCGAGGCCGTGCTCGCCGCCGCTCGCCGGATCGGGGGCGACGAACTGTCCGTCACCTTCACCGGCGGGCTCACCGGCCTCGGGGAACCCCTCCTCGGGCCGCTGCGCGCGGCGCTCGCCGGCTTCCCGCGCCCCCTGCACCTGCGGTCCCCGCTCGGTCAGCCGCTGGACGGTGCACACCTGCTGGCGCTGGACGCCCACGCGCCGCACGAGCCCCACGTCGTCCGCGTCCGGCGGGCGGCGTCCTACCCCACTGTCCCCGCCCCGCCGGTGCCCCCGCCGGCCGTTGCTTAGGAGTGAGCGTGCGTCAACTCGACCTCGTGGTGGTCGTCGTCTATCTGGTGGCGATCGCCGTGATCGGACTGCGCCTGGCCGGGCGGCAGAGCACGGCGAAGGACTACTTCGTCGGCGAAGGCAGCATGCCGTGGTGGACGGTCTCGTTCTCCGTGGTGGCCACCGAGACCAGCGTGCTCACCGTCATCAGCGTGCCCGGTGGCGCGTACAGCGGGCAGGGCTTCGGCAACGTCGAACTGGCCCTCGGCTACGTCATCGGCCGGGTCGTCGTGGCCACGGTGCTGATCCCCCTGTACAAGCGTGGCGGCTTCGTCAGCGCCTACCAGTACCTGGGCAGCAGATTCGGGCTGAAGCTGCAGGGGCTCGCCTCGGTGACGTTCGTCTTCACCCGCCTCCTCGCCGAGGGCGTCCGGCTGTTCGCCTCCGCCATCCCGATCAAGCTGCTGCTCGACGAGTTCGGCGTGCACGCGGGCTACCGGCTGATCATCATCGTGCTCACGGTGATCACCGTCGTCTACACCTACCTCGGCGGCATCAAGGCCGTCATCTGGACCGACGCCATCCAGATGGGCCTGTACCTGGGCGGCGCCATCCTCGCCATCGCCGTGCTCTCCGGCCACGTCGGCGGCAGCGGGTTCTCGGGCGCGCTGCACTCGGGCCACTTCAAGCTGTTCGACACCAACTTCGACCTGGCGCACATCCTGACCAGCCCGTTCGCGCTGCCCACCGCGATCGTCGGCGGCGCCATCTTCGCCATGGCCAGCCACGGCTCCGACCAGCTGATCGTCCAGCGGGTGCTGGCCACCCGCTCGCTGCGCGACGGCCAGAAGGCCATGATCGCCTCCGGTGTCTTCGTCACCCTCCAGTTCGCCGCCTTCTCCCTCGTCGGCGCCCTGCTGTGGTCGTACAACCAGGGCAAGGACTTCAAGCAGCTCGGCCTGAGCAGCTCCGACAACCTCTACCCGCAGTTCATCCTGCACGGACTGCCCGTGGTGATCTCCGGTCTGCTGGTGGCGGGCATCCTGGGCGCCGCGATGGGCTCCCTGTCCTCGGCGCTGAACTCCATGTCGAACTCGACGGTCTCCGACATCATCCACAGCTTCTTCCGCAGCACGCCGTCCGAGGCGTCGCTGCTGAAGCTCGCCCGGGTGATGACGCTGGTGTGGGCGGTGCTGATGGCGGTCTTCGCCTGTGCCTTCAGCACCAGTACCGGCAACGTCTATCTGACCGGTCTGACGATCGCGGGCTACACCTACGGCGCCCTGCTCGGCGCGTTCCTGCTGGGGCGCATCGTCCGGCGCGCGAACGAGATCGACTCCATCGTGGCGTTCCTGGTGACGGTCGGCGTGATGACGTACATCGTGCGCAGCGTCAAGATCGACGTCACGGTCGCCGGGGCCACCGTGCCGACCGCGATCGCCGCCCAGTGGCTGGTGCCGATCGGCGTCGTGATCACCCTGGTGGTCGGGGGCCTGATGAGCCTGTTCCACCGCGCCCCGGAGAGCGCCGCCCTCCCGGTGGCAGGCGAGGCGGACCCCGGACCCGACCACCTCACCGCGGTCGCCGGCCGCGACTGACGGCGCGCACGCCCCACCCGGTGCGGGGCCGCCGCGGCGGCCCCGCACCCGCCCCGTTCCGACCCGGCGTTCCGAGCCCGTCCCGAGCGCCTTCCCAGCCCGTCCCGAGCCGCTTCCGACCCCTTTACGAGCCCCATCCGAGCCCCATCCGAGCCTCTTCCAAGCCCCTTCCGAGCCCCTTCCGAGCCCCATCCGAGCCCCATCCGAGCCCCAGGGAGAAGCCATGCCGCAGCGTCGACCGACACCGCCCACTCGGCGGACCAGGCACCGGGAGGCGCCGTGCGCGTGATCGGCCTGATGTCGGGCACCTCCTACGACGCCATCGAGGCGGCCTCGGCGGACCTCGCCCTGGAGGGCGACACCCTGCTCCTGCGGCCCCTCGGGCATCTCTCGGTCCCCTACCCGGACGACCTCAGGGACCTGATCGGCGCCACCCTGCCGCCGGCCGCGACGACCGCGCAGGCGATCTGCGCCCTGGACACCGGTGTCGGCCAGGCCTTCGCCGACGCCGCCGGACGCGCGCTGCGCGAGCTGTGCGACGGCGCCGCCGACCTCGTGGTCTCGCACGGCCAGACCATGTACCACTGGGTCGAGGACGGCACCGTCCGCGGCACGCTCCAGCTCGGCCGGCCCGCCTGGATCGCCGAGGCCACCGGGCTCCCCGTCGTCTCCGACCTGCGCAGCCGGGACGTGGCGGCGGGCGGGCAGGGCGCCCCGCTGGTCGGCATGACCGACACCCTGTTGCTGCGCGCCCTGCCCGGTACGCCCGCCGCGCTGAACCTCGGCGGCATCGCCAACGTCACCGTCCTCGCGCCCGGCGCCGAGCCGCTGGCCTTCGACACCGGCCCCGCCAACGCCCTGCTCGACGCGGCCGTAGGGCACTTCACCGGCGGCGCCGCCGGCTACGACGAGGACGGACGCAGGGCCTCCGCCGGCCGGACCAGCCCGCAGTTGCTGCGCGCGCTCCTGGACGACCCCTACTACCGCAGGCCGGCCCCCAAGAGCACCGGCAAGGAGCACTTCCACCTGCCCTACCTGCAGCGGGCGCTGGCGGCAGCGCCCACCGAGGAACCCGACGACGTCCTGGCCACCCTGACCCGGCTCACCGCCGTCACCGTGGCCGACGCCTGCCGCGCCCACGGCGTCACGGAACTCGTCGTCTCCGGCGGCGGCACCCGCAACCCGGTGCTCATGCGCATGATCGCCGAGGAACTGCCCGGCGTGCGGCTGCGCCCCAGCGACGACCTGGGCCTGCCCTCCGACGCCAAGGAGGCCCTGGCCTTCGCCGTCCTCGGCTTCCTCACGGTGCACGGGCTGCCCGGCACCCTGCCCTCGGGCACCGGCGCCCGCCGGGCCACGCTGCTGGGCAGCATCACCCCCGGGTCGGCACCGCTGCGCCTGCCCGCACCCGCCGCGCGGCCGCCCCGCCTGCTGCGCATCGACCGCCCCGCCCACTGAACCGCCC
>NZ_JBLEBI010000321.1:0-3483 GCF_047340315.1 Streptomyces sp. AF1A | reverse complement strand
CGGCCTTCCAGCGCGACCCCTCCAGACCCGGCGGCCCCACTCCGCCCGGCCCGACGCAGGGCGGCCCCTCCGGGCCCTCGCCCTTCGGCGTCGACCCCTCGCGTCCGGTTCCGCCGCCGACCGGCGGTCCCGCCCAGGCGTTCCAGCAGTCGGGGCCGCCCGCGCCGCCCGCCTTCCCACGGGAGACCGGCCGCCCCGGCGGCCCGTCCGGCGGCGGCCCCTCCTTCGGGGGCGGTGACGACGACTGGGTGATCTCCCCGCCGTCCGCCGGCCCGTCCGGCCCGGGCCAGGGTCCCGGCGGCCAGAACGGCGGATACGGCCACCCGCAGCCCGGCGCCACGCAGGCCCCGCCCGGCCCCGGCTTCCCGCAGGCGCCGCAGCGGACCACCTGGACCGCCACCATCGGCCCGGACCGCGACTACTTCCTGGCGATGATGCAGCGCTCGGGTCCCGAGGCCGCGGGCCTCAACCTGCCCGCGTACTCGCCCGAGCAGCAGCGCCCGCTCACCGGCAACCAGGTGACCATCGGCCGCCGCCGGCACTCCACCGGCGACACCCCCGACATCGACCTGTCGGTGCCGCCGGAGGACCCGGGCGTCTCGCACCAGCACGCGGTGCTGGTGCAGCAGCCGGACGGCAGCTGGGCGGTCGTCGACCAGAACTCGACGAACGGCACCACGGTCAACATGTCGGAGGAGCCGATCCAGCCGTTCGTGCCGGTCCCGCTGCAGGACGGCGACCGGGTGCACGTGGGCGCCTGGACGACGATCACCGTCCGCCGGGGCTGAGGCCGGGCGGACGGTCACGGCAGGGGCCAGACGTAGGGCCCCTCCGGGTCGTCCAGCCACGCCCAGGCCCGTTCGCCGGCGACCGTGACGCCGTACCGCTCGCGGTCCGGCTCGCCCTCGCGCTCCCACAGCGCGTAGGCCGCCTGAGCGTCGAGGGTGCCCCGGGTCAGCGCCAGCAGGAAGCGGAACGGCTCCTGCCCGCGGGCCCTGCCGGGCAGCCCGGCGAGCGACACCCCCTCCGTCTCCCGGCGGCCCTCGCCGCGCAGCGGCACGAAGTAGGCGGCCGTGGGCAGGAAGCGGCCCTCGGCGTGCGCCGCGTCCGCCACGGTGAGCACGAGCAGGCCCGTGGCCAGCGGGGTGAGGATCCGGGCGCCGGGGCGGCACTGGGCGAGCCAGGCGCGCGGCACCGCGGTCAGTGCGCAGGTCGCGATGATCCGGTCGAAGGGGGCGCGTTCGGGCACCCCGCGCGCCCCGTCGCCGGTGACGACGGCCGGGTGGTACCCGGCGGCGGCCAGGTGCCGGCGGGCCGACTCGGTGATCTCCGGTTCCAGGTCGATCGTGGTGACGAGGCCGTCGTCGCCGAGGCGGTGGACGAGCAGCGCCGCGTTGTAGCCGGTGCCGGCGCCCACCTCCAGGACCCGGTCGCCGTCCGCCACCCCCAGCGCCGCGAGCATCCGTGCCATCAGGGAGGGCTGGCTGCTGGAGGAGAGCAGTTCGCCGTCGCGCAGCCGGGTGGCCAGCGGCACGTCCGCGTAGGCGCCGCGCACCCACCGCTCGCGCGCCTCGGGGTCGGGGCTCTCGCCCCAGCACCGCTCGTAGCCGCGCGGCCCGGCGACGTAGTAGTACGGCACGAACAGGTGCCGGGGCACCTCGGCGAACGACGCCCGCCACACCGGGTCCTCCGCCCAGGCGCCGTCGGCGTCGATCTCCCGCACGAGCGCGGCCCGCTCCGCGGCGGCGAGCCCCTCGGTCTGCGTGTCGTAGGCGCCCATGCGTCCACCCTAGGTGCGCACCGGCCTCCCGGTCCGCAGGCCCCGAGTCGTCGCTCAGCGGGTCTGAGACCATGGATGCGTGAATGAGATTCGGCGCGGCACGCTTCAGGAGCAGACCTTCTACGAGCAGGTCGGCGGGGAGGAGACCTTCCGCCGGCTCGTGCACCGCTTCTACGAGGGAGTCGCCGGGGACCCCTTCCTCCGGGCGATGTACCCGGAGGAGGACCTGGGTCCGGCCGAGGAGCGTCTGACCCTGTTCCTGATGCAGTACTGGGGTGGGCCCAGGACGTACAGCGAGAACCGCGGCCACCCCCGGCTGCGCATGCGGCACGCCCCGTTCACGGTGGACCGGGCGGCGCACGACGCCTGGCTGAGGCACATGCGCGTGGCCGTCGACGAGCTCGGGCTGTCCGAGGAGCACGAGACGACGCTGTGGAACTACCTGACGTACGCCGCCGCGTCGATGATCAACACGCCGGAGTGACCGTCCGTCACTGAGGGCCGGATTCCGGTCGCGCTACGCCGGATTCCGGTCACGATCCGGTATAGACCGGCCAACAACCGCTTACCCCCGGCCGGTCCGCTCTGTCAGCATCGCCCGAAGGTCTGACAAGCGGCGGACACACGGGGGCCGGGTGACGGGGTTCGTCTTCTCACGCGCGCGTGCGCACCGCCTGCTGCTGGGCGCCGCGTTGCTCACCGTGGTGCTGACCACCGCGGTCCTGGCGACCCTGACCGCGTACTCGGAGGCGATCGGTGACGCCGCGCTGCGCCATGTGCTGGCCGATCCGCGCACCGCGGCCGACACCGCGCTGATCGTCAAGGCGGACGTGCCGGCCCAGCAGCGGGCCGCCGCCGACGCCGCCGTCCGCGAGAGCGCCCGGCAGACCTTCGACGGCCTGCCGGTGACACAGCGGACGCTGCGCCGCTCGGGCCCGTACGCACTGCCCCGCTCGCTGCAACCGCCCGCCGACCGGTCCGGCGACCCGGACCTCACCTACTTCGCGGCCCTGGACCCCACCCAGCTGCGCCTGGCCTCCGGCCGTCTGCCGCGCCGCACGGACGGCACGGTCGAGGTCGCGCTCCCGCAGACCGCCGCCCGCGCGCTGCGGCTCGGCACCGGCGACCGCCTCACCCTGACCGACCGGCTGGGCGGCCCGCCGGTACGGGCGCGGATCACCGGGCTGTACCGTCCGGCCTCGGTGACGGCGCCGTACTGGCGGCTGGACGACCTCCTCGGCCGCGGGGCGAAGACGTCCGGCTTCACGACGTACGGCCCGCTGCTCACCGACCCCTCCGTCCTCACCGGCGGCCGGGTCAGCGCCGGGACGACGGGGTGGCTCGCGTCGGCGGACTTCTCACACGTCACCACGGGGCGGATCGGACGGTTGCGGGCGGCGGCGGAGCGAGGCCCCTCGGCGCTGCGCCACCGCCCGGTGCTGCACGGCGCCACGACGGTGCAGACCTCGCTGCCGGACGTCCTGGACCGGGTGGCCCGTTCGCTGCTCGTCGCCCGGTCCACCCTGCTGATCGTCGCGCTGCTGCTGGTGCTGCTCGCCGGTTACGCGCTGCTGCTGGTGGCCCGGCTGCTCAGCACCGAACGGGCCGTCGAGACGCGGCTGTTGCGGGCCCGGGGCGCCTCCCGCGCCCGGATCGGCGCCCTCGCCGCCGCCGAGGCCCTGCTGCTCGCGGCCCCCGCGGCC
>NZ_JBLEBI010000320.1:0-3489 GCF_047340315.1 Streptomyces sp. AF1A | reverse complement strand
TGAGCGGATGCTCCGGGTCGGGCGTCCCTCGCAGCCGTACGACATCCGGTTCGGGGACGTCGTACGACGCTGAGCCCGTCCGGGCGACGGACGGGCGACGCACGCGAGACGCCTCTGTGCCGGACGGGCGACGCCTCTGTGCCGGACGGGCGACCGACGGTCGACGCACGCGCGAGGCCTCTGCGCCGGACGGGCGACCGACGCGCGACGCTTCTGTGCCCGACGGTACCGACGGTCGACCGACGCGCGACGCTTCTGTGCCCGACGGTACCGACGGTCGACCGACGCGCGGCGCTTCTGTGCCCGACGGTACCGACGGTACGGACGGCCGACACCTCTGTGCCGGACGGGGCGACCGAGCTGCGCCGCACGGGCGACGGGCGGATGCCGGGCCGCGGGCGCCCGCGGCCGGGCGCAGGGGAACCGCGGCAGCTCAGCGGCTTCGCCGCCGGCGCCGAGGAGTTGCCCCCGGCTCGTCGCGGGCACACGCGTGGAGAGGGGGGCGCTGCGGGCCGCTCGTGGTCGCTCGCAACGCCCCCCTGGCCGTTACCCGAGGGGTGCTCGGGAGATCTTCCGGGTCACGAGCGGACCTGCGCGGTCACCAGGTCCGAGAAGGTGGCCAGCCGGGTGTAGACACCCGGGTAGCCGGCCTCCGCGCACCCCTCGCCCCAGGAAGTGATCCCTGCCAGGACGCCCCCGATGAGCAGGGGACCGCCGCTGTCGCCCTGGCAGGTGTCTACGCCGCCGGAGTTGTATCCGGCGCACACCATGTCGGACTGGACGTAGTCCGAACCGTAGGAGGAACGGCAGCTGGAGTCGGACACGATCGGCACGGTCGCGGTCCGCAGCTGGTTGGAGGAGCTGCCGTTCTCCGAGGTGGTGCCCCAGCCGAGGATCCGGGCCGTGGTGCCGGCCGCGTACACGCCCGTCTGGGTGGAAGAGACGTACGACACCGGCTTGTACGGCATCGACGTCGACAGGGTCAGCACGGCCACGTCGCTGCCGTTGGCGGCGTCCGTGTAGTCCGGGTCGATCCAGATCTTGCTGACCCGGCTCACCGTGCCGTCGGTGCCGTTGAGCTTGGTGCGGCCGCCGACCACGCGGACGCTGCCGGTGGACTCCCCGGCCATGCAGTGCGCGGCCGTCACGACCTTCTTGGCGGCCACCAGGGTGCCGCCGCAGAACTGGTTCCCGGACGCGTCCGTGATCTGCATCATGAACGGGTACGAGGTCGTGGTGGTGGTCGTACCGCCGACGATGGGCTGGGGTGCGGCGCTTGCCGTGGGGGAGGCGAGCAGCGCGGTCGCCGCGGCGGCAGTGGCCACCAGGGTCGCGGCGGTCTGTCTCACACGTCTGGGCCCGAACATGAGTCTCCTCAGTGGGGGGTTGCACCGGTGGGGGGTCGCGCGGGTGTGGGGGTCGTGGACGGAGAGGCGGGGGTCCCCCGCTCGAGCGAACTCGAGAGTGGGGAGGGACCGACCCCCCGTATGCCCGGGCGAGCGGCACGCCCTTCACGCTAGGACCCGGAACCCTCGGCTCCCAATGAGGGAACCCCCTAGGGGGTTGGGTGAGGGAAAACCCTCGGTCCGGATCAGTTAACAAGGGCGACGCTCAGCGCG
Source organism: Streptomyces sp. AF1A (assembly GCF_047340315.1). Classification (NCBI taxonomy): domain Bacteria; kingdom Bacillati; phylum Actinomycetota; class Actinomycetes; order Kitasatosporales; family Streptomycetaceae; genus Streptomyces; species Streptomyces sp. AF1A. The sequence goes on along the minus strand of NZ_JBLEBI010000320.1, from coordinate 1,870 downwards.
CCCGTCGAGCCGCCGCCAATCGGACGATGTCGACCCTCGACCGGATCCTCAGCTTGCGGTAGACCCGGGTCAGCGTCGCCTCCACCGTCTTCACGCTGACGAACAGGCGGGCGGCGATCTCCCGGTTGGTGGCGCCCTCCATGACCAGCGCGGCGACCTGACGCTCCATCGCGGCCAGCCCCTCCAGCGCGTCCAGGGTGTCCGGCACGGTCAGCTCCGCTTCCGCGCCGGCGCCGTCGAGGGCCTCGTCCACCTGGCGGAGCCAGGGCAGCGCCCGGCAGCGGCGGAACAGCCGGGTGGCCTCCTCGAACGCGGCGGCGCCCCCGGGGCGCCGGCCGCGCAGCCGGGCCAGCGCGAGCGCGGCCCGTGCCTCCTCCAAGCCGTAGCCGAGTTTGCCGAGCCGGGACTGAGCCGAGGTCAGCCGGCACAGGGCGGCCTCCAGGTCGCCCTGTGCGGCCCGCACCAGGGCCTCGGAGCGGTCCAGGACCGCGAGCACGCTCTCCCGGCCGAGCCGCAGCGCGTGCTCCCGGCTGGCGTCGATGACGTCCTGCGCCTCGGCCGGTTCACCGATCCGGACCAGTGCCTCGGCGAGATCGCCCTGCCAGCGGCCGCGGGCCGGGTCGGTGATGCCGAGGCCCAGTTCCAGGCTGCGCACCCGGCGCAGCGAGCGCACCGTGCCGGCCGGGTCCCCGGCCACCAACTGGGCGTAGCCGAGGGCGCCCAGGGCCCGGGAGAGGTACATCTGGTCGCCGTCCTCCTCGGCGTGCTCCACCGCCTCCCGGGCGAGCGCGAGGGCCCGGTCGACGTCGCCGCCGGACGCCTCGGCGAGCGAGGTGAGCATCGCCGAGGCGGTCTCGCCGATCCCGGAGTCCCGGGCCAGCCGCAGGCTCTCGCGGGCCAGCTCCAGCGCGCGGCCGCAGTGCCCTGCGCGCAGTTCGGTCTCGGCGAGGCCGCGCAGGAAGTGCACCTCGCTCTCCACCGAGCCGCGCCGGCGGACCTCGCGCAGCAGCGCCGTGACCGTGGCCCGGGCCTCGGCCAGCTGGTCGCCCATGACCAGCCAGCGGAACCGGGCGCTGCCCGCGCCGTTGTGATGCCAGGCCACCCTCGGGTCCTGGGGCTCCTTCAGGGCCCGCTTGATGGTGCGGGGTGCCTCCGGATGGCCCATCAGGGTCTCGGTCTGCGCCTGGAAGGCGAGCGAGAGCAGCTCGGTGCGCCGGTCCCTGCCGCGCGCGGCCAGCTCGGCGGCGTGCGCGGCGGCCTCGCGGGCCTCGGTGAAGTCGCCCTCCACGATCAGCGCCCGCCACGCGAGCTGGTAGTGGACGAGGGCCAGCAGCCGGGAGTCGTCGCCCGCGTCGGCGAGGGCCTGCGGGAAGACGGCGTCGACCTCCGCCATGGTGTGGCCCGCGCTGTCGATCACGATGATCCAGGCCCGCACCCGGTCGGCGGGCACGGTCGCCCGGGTCAGCACCTCCCGGGCGATGTCCCGGGCCAGGTCCACCTCGCCCGCGGTGATCGCGTCCTCGGCGGCCTGCAGCCGGCGCTCCTCCTGGCTGGGCACGCCGTCGGCGGGCGTGTGCCGGGCGGCCAGCAGACCCAGCTGGGCGGCGACCGAGGGCGCCCCGCGGTCGCGGGCGAGGGCGGCCGCCTCGGCGAGCCGGGCCGCGACCTCGGGGTCGGCGCCCGTGGTGGCGAGGGCCAGGTGCCGGGCCCGCTCGATCGGGTCGGAGGCGGCCGTGGACAGGGCCGCGTGCGCGGCGCGCCGCTCGTGCGTGGGCGCCTCCGCGTACAGCGCGGCCGATATCAGCGGGTGGGCGAACCGTACGGCCGGGGCGTCCGGTTCGGTGGCCAGCAGGCCGAGTTCGGCGGCCTG
>NZ_JBLEBI010000319.1:0-3497 GCF_047340315.1 Streptomyces sp. AF1A | reverse complement strand
CGTCGCCGCCGTCCGCGTCCGCGCCCTCGGCGACCCGGACGTGGCCCCGCCCGGTGTCACCCTGCCCGACGCGTGGCGGCCGTGGCGGTCGTACGCCGTCCAACATCTGCGCGTGGCCGGGCAGCTGGACGAGCGGTCGGACTGACCGCCGGCCCGCACGGCACGCGGTCCCCGGCGCCGGGGGCCCCACTCGCGCCGCCCTGCCCAGCCCTGGAGCGTCCGTTGGGCCGAGCGGGTGGATTCCACGCCGGTGTTCCGATGGCGCGGCCCGCCCTGTGGCACGTTCACCTCCGACGGGACCACGGGGAAGGCGGGCGTACACATGGGCAAGGTCGGACGGGTCCTCGCGATCCTGCTGCTCACCCTTCTGCTCCCGGGCACCGCGACGGCCGCCGGCGCCCCAGCCGCCCCCCGAGCGGCCTGGACCGGCAGTTGGGAGGCCGCGCCGTCCGGCACCGCCGACGCGCTGGCCGGCGCCGCCGTCCGCAACGTCGTCCACCTCAGCGTCGGCGGTAGCGACGTACGCGTCCGCCTCAGCAACCGGCTCGGCACCGCGCCGCTGCAACTCGGCGCGGTCACCGTCGCGCTGCGCCGGGCCGGCGGTCCCGACGCCCAGCCCGGCACGATGCGCACCGCCACCTTCCACGGCGCGCCCACCGTGACCGTCCCGCCGGGCGCGGACACTGTCACCGACCCGGTGCCGCTGCGCGTACCCGCCGCCGCCGACCTCCTCGTCACCGTGTACACCCCGGCCGACAACGGCCCCGCCACCTACCACCGCACCGCGCTGCAGACCAGCTACGTGGCCAAGACGGGCGCCGGCCGGGCCGCCGACGAGAAGGGCACGGCCTACTCGACGGCCATCGACTGGTGGTACTACGTCACCGGCGTCGACGTCCGCGGCGCCGCCGCCGGCAGCGTCGTCGCGTTCGGCGACTCCCTCACCGACGGCACCGGTTCCACCTTCGACACCAACCACCGCTGGCCCGACCTGCTCGCGGCGCAGCTGACCGGCCGCCGGCTCGGCGTCCTCAACGCCGGGATCGGCGGCAACCGCCTGCTGCTCGACGGCGTGGGGCCGAGCGCGCTCAACCGTCTCGACGCCGACGCCCTCGACCGGACCGGGGCGCGCACCCTGGTCGTCTTCGAGGGCATCAACGACATCATCAAGGGCGTCCCGCAGACCGGCGACCCGGCCGCCTTCGCGGACGCCTACCGCACCGTCGTGTCCCGCGCCCACGCCCGCGGCATCAAGGTCGTCGGTGTCACCCTCACCCCGTTCCGCGGCTTCTCCGCCTACACCGACGCCCGCGAATCGGTACGGCAGAACATCAACGCCTTCATCCGCACCGGCGGCGCCTTCGACGCGGTCGCCGACGCCGACGCCGCCGTACGCGACCCGGCCGACCCGGCCCGCATCCGGCCGGCCTACGACCCCGGCGACCACCTGCACTTCGACGACGCGGGCATGGCCGCCGTCGCGGACGCCGTGCGCCGGGCCCTGCCCCAGCCGCGCTGACCGCTCGGCCCGACGGCGCCGCCGGGGCGGCGGGTCACCCGGCCGCCTCCCGGGCCACCCAGCCCCGCTCGTAGGCGTGCCAGCCCAGCTGGAGCCGCGTCGTCACACCGGCCAGCTCCATCAGCCGCTTCACCCGGCGCTGCACGGTCCGCAGGCCCAGGTCGAGCTGCTTGGCCACGCTCGCGTCGGTCAGCCCAGCGAGCAGCAGCGAAAGGACCTCCAGATCCGTGGCGTCCGGGCCGTAGGGCACCTCCTCGGCCGCGCCGGAGGCGTTCAGGCGCAGCGGCAGCGCCTCGCGCCACACGGACTCGAACAGCTCCGCCAGCAGCTCCAGCAGCCCGCTGGCGTGCACCACCAGCGCGGCCGGCTCCGCGCTCCGCGCGGTGAGCGGCACCATCGCCAGCGAACGGTCGGCCACGACCAGCTTCGTCGGCACCCGGTCCACCATGCGCACCTGCTCGTCACGGCCGAGCGCGGCGGTCAGCTCGGTCAGCCCGTGCGGCAGGTCCAGCACCGCCCGCTCCACCACCACCCGGTAGCGCACCCCGCGCCCGGCCGCCTGCTCCTCCGCCTTGTTCTCCGATGCGGAGACCACCACCGGGTTGCCGGTCACCAGCGCGCACACCTCCTCGGCGGCGCCCAGCTGCAGCTGCAGGAAGCGCTGGGCGACCGCCGAGGCGCCGGTCACCACCTCCACCAGGTCGTGCACCGCCGGCTCGGCGGCCGCCGCCCGGTACTCCTGCGCGAGCAGCGCCGCCGCCAGCTCCGCCTGCTCCAGCTCGTGCCGCTGCCGGGTGAGCAGCGCGCCCAGCGCCACCGCGGGCGGGGCCGCCACCCAGCGGCCCGGTCGCGCCGAGGACCGGGCCGCCAGACCCTGCCGCTCCAGCCGGCGCAGCGCGCGCTCGGTGTCCTGCTCCGCCAGCGTCAGGCGGCGCGCCAGATCGGCCACGTCGGCCGCTCCCACGGACACCAGCGCCCGGTACGCGGCCTCGTGCGTCTCGTCCAGCCCTATCGCTGTCAGCATCGCCCCGCGTCCCTCCCCTGAGAACAAGCCGTCCGGACCAAGCCCCTCGGGGCGGGCGCGGCCTGGCGGAAACCGGCCACGGCGCAAACCCGCCGCCGTACATCATCGCCGTACCGGCGGTCACTCTGCCAAGGTGGGCGTCACCGCAGCACACGTGGTCGGACGCCCGCGGGCCTCCGCGGCCGGGCGCACGTGTGCACGGCCGCGGGCGAGCAGGCCCGCCACAATCCGGCCAGGCCGACCGGTGCCGCCGCGCACCGGTCACCCGGACCGCGGCCCGGGCCCGACGTGTCCGAGCGCACGCAGGGGACTCGGGGCCGGGTCCACCTCTGGCCCCGCCGGGCGGCCCTCCCGTGGGGGGTGGGGCCGCCCGGCGGCCAACCACCGCCCCTCGCACGGCCGTTCACCCTGTCCCTCGACACGCCGTTCGACGAAGTGCGTGCACCGGATTTTCCCGATGCCCCGTTTTCATACGGCCCGTGCGGTGGACAATCGGGGGCATGAGTCAGCAGGGGGGTAGGCCCGCCCGTCCCGAGGACGACTGGTGGGGGCAGCTGTACGACGACGCCACCCAGGACACGGGTCCGACGGCCGCGCCCGATTCCCTGGACGACCGCTTCGCCTCGGCGAAGCGCACGGTGACGGACCCCGCGTCCCGCGAACCGGCGCTGCCCGCACAGCGCGCCGCCCAGGAACCGGATGCCGCCGGCGGTTCGACCGGGGCGGCGGGGTGGGAGCCGTGGGATCAGGTCTCGGCGCCGGAGGCAGCGCGGGGTGTATCTGCCGCACCTGCCCCCGAAGCCGCCCGGCAGGCGACGTTTGCAGACGCCGAACCTGCCGCACGCCCCGAACCCGCCGAGCCTTCCGCGCCCATCTGGCCCCCCGCGTCCGGCGGTATAGCCGAGAGCACCGAGACCGCCCAGACCGCCGCGCCCCTCGCGCCCACAGAGCCCC
>NZ_JBLEBI010000032.1:0-53248 GCF_047340315.1 Streptomyces sp. AF1A | reverse complement strand
TCGGCGCCGTCCTCCACCTCGGCGGACGGCGCGTCCGTGCCGTCCGGGGAGGTCACTGTGTCCGCGGCGCCCTCTCCTTTGGCCGCCTCGGCTCCTTTGGCGTCGGGCCCGGCCTCGGAAGCCCCGCGCTCGGGCGCGGGTCCGCTCTGGGCGTCACGGTCGAACGCGGCCAGGGCCACGGCAGCCCTGCGGTACAGCTCGGCACCCTCCGGCGAGAACACCGCACAGGTCTTCGGCGCGTCTTCGGAGTCCGCACCGGCCTGCTCGGCCTGCTCGGTCTCGTCGGGTTCGGCGCTGCGCGCGGGCGGCAGCGCGGGCGACGGCGCCGCCGCCTCGATCTCCAGCAGCCGACGGCCCTCCAGGGCGCTCGCGCGCTCGGTCTCCGCGGTGGCGTAGCGGCGCAGCAGGGCCGCGTGCTCGTTGCGCAGGCCCGCCAGCTCCGCCCGCTTGGCGCGCAGCCGCTGCTCCAGCTTGCCGCGCAGCTCGCGGGACTCCTCCAGGTCGGCCTCCAGCTCGGCGAGCCGCTCGTCGAACCGCCACTCGTCGCCGGCACGCGCACGGATGAGGTCGGCGACCTGCTTGCCGGCGTGGATGTCCCAGCGGCGCATCACGAACGCGCCGGTGAGCGCGGTCGCGGCGGCGGCCGCGGCCAGCACCCGCAACACCGCGGCCTCGGAGAACACCCAGGGACCCAGCGCGCAGACGACGGAGACGCCGGCGATCGCGGAGGGAGGCAACAGCCGGTGCAGAGGGGGTGAATGGCGGTGGCGTCCACGTGGCATGGCCAGAAACTTACCGCGCGTAGGCGAATCGCGGACCCCCGCCCCGTAAAAACACAGCCATTCCGAGACCCTCGGCGAGGACCGGGCGCGACCGGGTCAGTGCGCGACCAGACGCGAGCCGATCCACTGGAGCGCCCCCGGGATCTCCCGGCGCCAGGTGTTGAAGTTGTGCCCGCCGCTCGGAAGGATGATCGACGAAATCCTGGTCACGTTCGTGTCCTGCACTTTCCTGATGAATTCCAGGGTGTCCTTGTAGTTGTGCTCACCCACCCGGCTGGTGGTGACGAGCAGTGACGTCTCCGGCGCCGGCAGGTGCTTGAGCGCCCAGAAGAGATCGGCTCGATTCTGCAGGTTCCGGTCGCCGTGGAAGAGGTCCCCGGTGGTGGGGTCGATCGGTGCCTTGTAGTACGGCGACAGGCCGGCCGCGGCCGCGTACGCCCTCGGGTGGTGCATGGCGATCTTCAGCGCGCAGTAGCCGCCCGTCGAGTCGCCGATGATGCCCCAGCTCGCCGGCGTCCGGTCCACCCGGTAGTGGGCCATCACCGAGTCGCGCAGGTCCTGCGCGAAGAACGTCTCGGTCCGGGGGCCGCCGGGCACGTCCACGCACTCGGTGTCCCGCGGCGGCGCCACGGCCGGCCGCAGCATCACCAGGATCATCGGCTGCATCTTCCCGCCCGCCGCCAGTTTCTGAGCCGTGCTCGGGTACTGCAGCTTGTCCACCAGCGCCTGCGCCGTGCCGGGGTAACCGGTGAGGACGACGGCCACCGGGAACTTGCGCGCGCTGTTCTGCGGCTGGAAGTACTCCGGCGGCAGATACACGAACGCCGGTGCGGCGATGTGGGTCGTACGGCCGATGATGTCGACCTTCTGGATCTGCCCGGCAACCTGCGGCAGTGCGCTGTTCACCCCCACGACCCGGGACGTGGACACCACTTGGATCGGGCCGGTGTTGCGTCCCGCTATGTGGTCGACGACCACTCCCTGGCCGGTCTCCTGACCGAACAGGTCGGCCCAGCTGGCGTAGAAGCCGAACGCCTGGTTGGCGGCGAGGCCCACCGAGGCGAACAGCGCCAACTGCGTGCTCAGCAGAAGTCCGACCCGTCCGCCGACGGCCCGCCAGCTCCGCTCGGCGAGCCGCGGCCACAGCCACACCGTGGCGACGAACAGCACGGCGGCGACCAGAACCGCCAGCACCAGCACTTTGTTGCTCGTGAGACCCATGGGCTGCTACCTGCCTGCGCTTTCCGCCCGTGCCGGCCCCGCGCGTCGTTGCGCGGGCTTGCCCGGGGCTTTCCTTGGCCTTTGACCCGACTTTCCGGCGGGGAGTGAACCTCCCTCCCCGAGACACCGTCCTAGAGGGCGCAATGTCGCCGGATGCCCGATCGGGCCCGGGTTCAAGGTCTCTCGCAGAACTACGGGATGCGATGTCTGTCAGGATAGATGGGGAAATGTCGGGCGGGGTTCCGGGCCGATTCAGCCGGGCGCGGCGCATACTGCGCGGCCCGCGCCCCGAGGCCGTCCCCGCGCTGGTCGGCAGGGCGGTCGCCTTCGTGGGCGCCCTGGACATCGCCGCGGGCGTGTTCCCGCGCTTCCGTCACAGCCGTATGCACGCCATGGCCGAGGTGCTGCCGGGCTCCTTCGGGCCCTTCGCCGCCGCGCTCTCGCTGAGCGCGGGCGTGCTGCTGCTCCTCCTCGCGCACGGGCTCAAGCGGCGCAAACGCCGGGCGTGGCGCGCGGCGGTCGCGCTGCTGCCGGCGGGCGCCGCCGCTCAGTTCGCGTACCGGCACTCGCTGGTCGGCGCGCTCATCGCGGTCGCGCTGCTCGTGCCGCTGCTGCGCCACCGCGGCGAGTTCGCCGCCCTGCCGGATCCGCGCAGCCGGTGGCGCGCCCTCGCCAACTTCGTCCTCATGAGCGCCGGTTCGCTCGCGCTCGGACTCGTCATCGTCAGCGTCCACCCCCACCGGACGATCGGCAACCCGAGCCTGGCGGACCGTCTGACGCACGTCGTCTACGGCCTGTTCGGCTTCGAGGGCCCGGTCGACTACCAGGGCAACACCTCCTGGACCGTCGCCTTCTCCCTCGGCGCCCTGGGCTGGATCACCGCGGTCACCACCGTCTACCTCGCCTTCCGCCCCGAACACCCGGCCGCCCGCCTCACCGAGGAGGACGAGGCGCGCCTGCGGGCCCTGCTGGAGAAGCACGGCGGCCGCGACTCCCTCGGCCACTTCGCCCTGCGCCGCGACAAGGCCGTCGTCTTCTCGCCCAGCGGCAAGGCTGCCGTCACCTACCGCGTCATCTCCGGCGTGATGCTCGCCAGCGGCGACCCGATCGGCGACGTCGAGGCCTGGCCCGGCGCCATCGAGCGCTTCATGGACGAGGCCAAGGCCCACTCCTGGACCCCCGCCGTCGTGGGCTGTTCGGAGACCGGCGGCGAGGTCTGGACCCGGGAGACCGGCCTGGACGCCCTCGAACTGGGCGACGAGGCGGTGGTGGACGTGGCGGATTTCTCACTCGCCGGACGCGCGATGCGCAACGTGCGCCAGATGGTCAAGCGCATCGAGCGGGCCGGCTACGAAACCCGAGTACGGCGCATCCGTGACGTGGGCGAAGCCGAACTGGAGCGCATCCGCCGGGCCGCGGAGGACTGGCGCGGCACCGACACCGAGCGCGGCTTCTCCATGGCCCTCGGCCGCATCGGCGACCCCGCCGACGGCGACTGCCTGATCGCCACGGCCCACAAGGCCGACGACAAGCCGGGCGAGTACGGCGACCTGAAGGCGATCCTGCACTTCGTGCCCTGGGGCAGGGACGGCGCCTCGCTCGACCTCATGCGCCGCGACCGCAGCGCCGACCCCGGCATGAACGAACTGCTGATCGTGGCCGCCCTGCAGGCCGCCCCCAAGTTCGGCATCACCCGGATCTCGCTGAACTTCGCGATGTTCCGCTCCGCGCTCGCGCGCGGGGAGAAGATCGGCGCCGGTCCCGTGCTGCGCGCCTGGCGCGGACTGCTGGTGTTCCTCTCGCGCTGGTTCCAGATCGAGTCGCTGTACAAGTTCAACGCCAAGTTCCAGCCCCGCTGGGAGCCGCGGTTCATGGTCTACCGGGCCACGACCGACCTGCCGCGCATCGGCTTCGCCACCATGCAGGCCGAGGGCTTCGTCACCTTCGCTCTGCCGCTGCCGCGCGCCCTGCGGCGCCGCCGGGCGGCCGCCGAGCGCCCGTGCGCCCACGCGCTGGCCGAGCAGGACGTCCGAGCGGCCTGAGGCCGGCGCCGGGCAGGCCCACAAACCGGCCCGGGCGGGAAGCCCCACCCCCCTCCAGCACGGGGCTTCCGCCCGGGCCGCCGCGCGTTCCCGGCGCTCTCCTGGGCCTACGCTGAACGTATGAACAACCTCAGCGGGCGCGGCCGTGTGGCGGGCCTTCCGGCATGGGACCGGTGCGCGGTCATGGGGGTCGTGAACGTCACCCCCGATTCCTTCTCCGACGGCGGCCGCTGGTTCGACACCACCGCCGCCGTCAAGCACGGCCTCGACCTGGTGGCCGAGGGCGCGGACCTCGTGGACGTCGGCGGCGAATCCACCCGCCCGGGCGCCACCCGCGTGGACGAGGCCGAGGAACTGCGGCGCGTCATCCCCGTCGTGCGCGGCCTGGCCTCGGAAGGCGTCGTCGTCTCCGTCGACACCATGCGGGCCTCCGTCGCCGCTCGCTCCCTCGCGGCCGGCGCCGCCCTCGTCAACGACGTCAGCGGCGGCCTCGCCGACCCCGAGATGATCCCGGTCGTCGCGGATGCGGGCGCCCCCTTCGTCGTCATGCACTGGCGCGGCTTCCTGCAGGGCGGCACCATCCACGGCGACTACGAGGACGTCGTCGCGGAGGTCGTCGACGAACTCCACGCGCGCGTGGACGCCGTGCTCGCCGGCGGCATCGCACCCGACCGGATCGTCGTCGACCCCGGCCTCGGCTTCTCCAAGGAGGCCGAGCACGACCTGTCCCTGCTCGCCCACCTCGACCGCCTGCACGCCCTCGGCCACCCCCTGCTCGTGGCCGCCTCCCGCAAGCGGTTCCTCGGCCGGGTGCTCGCCGGACCCGAAGGCGCTCCCCCGCCCGCACGCGAACGCGACGCCGCCACGGCCGCCGTGTCCGCGCTCGCCGCCCACGCCGGCGCATGGGCCGTGCGCGTCCACGAGGTACGCGCCACCGCGGACGCGGTACGCGTCGCGCGCGCCCTGGAGGGAGCACGCACAGGAGCACGCGCCCCATCGTCCGCACCGGGCACGGACCACGCACGCGGAGCGCGCGGGGCCGGCCCCGCGGCTGAGACCGGCGGCGAGCACGGGGCGGACGGAACCCGGTGAGCGCCCCCCACACCGACGTCGAGCAGGTGGAGGCCGCCAACACCGCCTTCTACGAGGCACTGGAACGCGGCGACTTCGAAAAGGTCGCCGCGCTCTGGCTCACCCCCGCCGACCTGGGCGTCGACGAGGAGTACCACGACCCGGCGGACAGCGGCGTCATCTCCTGCGTGCACCCCGGCTGGCCGGTGCTCACCGGCCGCGGCGAGGTCCTCCGGTCGTACGCCCTGATCATGGCCAACACCGACTACATCCAGTTCTTCCTCACCGACGTGCACGTCTCCGTCACCGGCGACACCGCCCTCGTGACCTGCACCGAGAACATCCTCAGCGGCGGCCCCGCCCCCGAGGAGGGCGCCGAGCTCGGACCGCTGGTGGGCCAGCTCGTCGTCGCCACCAACGTGTTCCGGCGCACGCCCGCCGGCTGGAAGCTCTGGTCGCACCACGCCTCCCCCGTCCTCGCCGAGAGCGACGACACGGACGACGACGAGGGCGGCGTGAACGGCGTGGATCCGGACGCCGGCCCCCTCGCCTGAGCGGGTGGCCGTCCGGCACGCGCCCGCGGGGACCAGGAAGTGGTTGGAATCACCTACCCCTGGGTAGGAGCGGCTACCAACCCACGACATGGCCGGGTCCCCGGGGGAAACAGAAGGTGAACGGTTTGGCCCCGGCCCGGGCCCACGGCTTCGTGACCCGGCTTTGTCGGTGCCCGCAGGTAGATTCGTCTGTGACCGGTGTACCGTCCGCACGCGGTACGAGCCGGTCGTTCCCGACGATTGCAGGAGTGATTCGCGTGGATCGTGTCGCGCTGCGCGGCCTGAGGGCCCGCGGGCACCACGGTGTGTTCCCCAAGGAACGCGAGGAGGGCCAGACCTTCCTCGTGGACCTGGTCCTCGGCGTGGACACCCGGCAGGCCGCGGCCGACGACGACCTGGCGAAGACCGTGCACTACGGCATCGTGGCCGAGGAGGTCGTGGCCGTGGTCGAGGGCGAGCCGGTGAACCTCATCGAGACGCTCGCCGAGCGGATCGCCCAGACCTGCCTCAAGCACGAAGGGGTCCGGGAGGTCGAGGTCTGCGTCCACAAGCCGGACGCGCCGATCACCGTCCCCTTCGACGACGTGACCGTCACCATCACCCGGAGCCGAGTATGACCCGACCTTTCCTCCAGGGTCAGAGCGACCCGACCGTCCAGCCGGTGCCCGCCTCGGTCGTCCAGAAGGTCGACGCCGCCGACACCACCCTGCAGAACCCGAAATGGGCCGTCATCTCCCTCGGCTCCAACCTCGGCAACCGCCTGGAGACCCTGCAGGGCGCCGTCGACGCGCTGGAGGACACCCCGGGCGTCCGCGTGAAGGCCGTCTCTCCCGTCTACGAGACGGAGCCGTGGGGCGTGGCGCCCGGCACCCAGCCGTCGTACTTCAACGCGATCGTGGCCCTGAAGACCACCCTGCCCCCGTCCTCCCTGCTGGAGCGGGCGCACGCCATCGAGGAGGCCTTCAACCGCGTCCGCGACGAACGCTGGGCCCCTCGCACCCTGGACGTCGACATCGTCGCCTACGCCGACGTCACCTCCGACGACCCGCGCCTCACCCTGCCCCACCCGCGCGCCCACGAACGCGCCTTCGTGCTCGCCCCCTGGCACGACGTGGACCCCCAGGCCCAGTTGCCCGGCCGCGGCACCGTGGCCGATCTGCTGGCGGCCGTCACCCGCGAGGGCGTCGAACCGCGCGGCGATCTGGAACTCCGACTGCCCGAGTAGTCGTTAAGGTCAAGACGACGACAGTCCGGGACCGGTCCGGGGGAACTGAAGGGACACCGTGAGAGAGCTGCGCATCAGGGTGCTGGTCGGCGTGTTCTTCGTGGCGGGCATCCTGTCCTGGGCGGGCGCCCGCCTCTGGAACTCGATCGGGACTCTCCCCAGCGTCCCCCTGGCCGCCCCCATCGTCCTCGCCCTGATCGCCGTGGTCCTGCTCTCCACGGCGCTCTCGCTGCGCGCCCGGCTCAAGGCCCAGCGCGAGCGCCGCCCCGGCGCGAAGGGCGTCGACCCGCTCATGGCCGCCCGCGCGGTCGTCTTCGGCCAGGCGAGCGCCCTGGTCGCCGCGCTCGTCGCCGGCATGTACGGCGGCACGGGCGTCTTCCTCCTGGAACTCCTCGACATCCCCACCCGCCGCGACCAGGCCATCTACGCCGGCTTCTCGGTCCTCGCCGGCGTCGGCGTCATAGCGGCGGCGCTGTTCCTGGAGCGCGTCTGCAAACTCCCCGAGGACGACGACCAGAACCACACGGGGGCGGAACCGGTGGCGTGACCGGTTCCGCCGGGTGCCGGTTCAGCGCGCCATGATCAGGCTCATGGCCTCGTTGCGCGTCGCCGCGTCCCGCAACTGACCGCGCACCGCGGACGTTATGGTCTTCGCGCCCGGCTTGCGGATGCCGCGCATCGACATGCACATGTGCTCGCACTCCACGACCACGATGACGCCCCGCGGCTCCAGGATCTCCATCAGGGAGTCCGCGATCTGCGTGGTGAGCCGCTCCTGCACCTGCGGCCGGCGGGCGTAGACGTCCACCAGGCGGGCCAGCTTGGACAGGCCCGTGATCTTCCCGGAGACGGACGGGATGTAGCCGACGTGGGCGACTCCCCTGAACGGCACCAGATGATGCTCGCAGGTGCTGTACACCTCGATGTCCTTCACCAGGACCATCTCGTCGTGTCCCAGGTCGAACGTGGTGGTCAGCACGTCCTCGGGCTTCTGCCACAGGCCCGCGAAAATCTCCTTGTACGCCCGTGCCACCCGGCCCGGGGTCTCCCGCAGCCCCTCGCGGTCCGGATCCTCGCCGACCGCGATCAGCAGTTCCCGTACGGCGTTCTCGGCGCGCTTCTCGTCGAACTCGCCGATGGGGCCCTCGCCGTCCAGCGTCACCGGGTCGGTCATGTGGTTCCTCGTTCCTGTGCCTTCACGCCTGGCAGCGGCCATGCGCCTGTCTGCGGACATACGAACGCCGCGCCCCCAGGCTAGAACCTGGCGGGCGCGGCGTTCATTCCGGGCCGGGGTGGCCGGAAAGTGTCAGCCTTCGGAGCGGTCGTCCGGGGCCTGGTCCGTCACCGGGGCGGACTCGGTGGCCGTGGACTTGGCCGTGCTGATCGCGGCCGTCGCGCCGTTCGCACCGTTGGTCAGTGCCAGCTCCCTCGGGGAGAGCACCGGCGGGCGGGTGGACGGGGTACGGCGGGAGGAGCCGGTCCAGGCGGGCCGCGGCGGACGCTTGACGATCGGGGCGAAGATCTCGGCGATCTCCTCCTTGCCCAGGGTCTCCTTCTCCAGCAGCGCCAGGACCAGGTTGTCGAGGACGTCGCGGTTCTCGACCAGGATCTCCCAGGCCTCGTTGTGCGCGGTCTCGATGAGCTTCTTGACCTCCTCGTCGACCAGCGCGGCGACCTCCTCGGAGTAGTCGCGCTGGTGAGCCATCTCACGGCCGAGGAAGGGCTCGCTGTTGTCGCCGCCGAACTTGATCGCGCCGAGCCGCTCGGTCATGCCGTACTGCGTGACCATCGCGCGGGCCAGGTTGGTGGCCTTCTCGATGTCGTTCGCGGCACCGGTGGTCGGGTCGTGGAAGACCAGTTCCTCGGCCGCGCGGCCGCCCAGCATGTAGGCGAGCTGGTCGAGCATCTCGTTGCGCGTGGTCGAGTACTTGTCCTCGTCGGGCAGGACCATCGTGTAGCCGAGTGCGCGGCCGCGGGACAGGATCGTGATCTTGTGGACCGGGTCGGAGTTCGGCGAGGCCGCCGCGACCAGGGCGTGACCGCCCTCGTGGTACGCGGTGATCTTCTTCTCCTTGTCCGACATGATCCGGGTCCGCTTCTGCGGGCCCGCGACCACGCGGTCGATCGCCTCGTCCAGCGCCCGGTTGTCGATCAGCTTCTGGTCACCGCGGGCGGTGAGGAGTGCGGCCTCGTTCAGCACGTTGGCGAGGTCGGCGCCGGTCATGCCCGGGGTACGGCGGGCGACGGCGGCCAGGTCGACGTCGTGCGCGACCGGCTTGCCCTTCTGGTGGACCTTGAGGATCTCCAGACGGCCCTGCAGGTCCGGCGGGTCGACGGCGATCTGCCGGTCGAAGCGGCCGGGGCGCAGGAGGGCCGGGTCGAGGATGTCGGGGCGGTTCGTGGCGGCGATCAGGATGACGCCGCCCTTGACGTCGAAGCCGTCCATCTCGACGAGCAGCTGGTTCAGGGTCTGCTCGCGCTCGTCGTGACCGCCGCCGAGGCCGGCGCCGCGGTGGCGGCCGACCGCGTCGATCTCGTCGACGAAGACGATCGCCGGGGCGTTCGCCTTGGCCTGCTCGAAGAGGTCACGCACTCGGGAGGCACCGACACCGACGAACATCTCGACGAAGTCGGAACCGGAGATCGAGTAGAACGGCACCCCCGCCTCGCCGGCGACGGCGCGCGCGAGGAGCGTCTTGCCGGTACCGGGGCGGCCGTAGAGGAGCACGCCCTTGGGGATCTTGGCGCCGACGGCCTGGAACTTGGCCGGCTCCTGCAGGAACTCCTTGATCTCCTGGAGCTCCTCGACGGCCTCGTCGCAGCCCGCGACGTCGGAGAAGGTCGTCTTCGGGGTGTCCTTGGTGATGAGCTTCGCCTTGGACTTGCCGAAGTTCATGACCCGGGAGCCGCCGCCCTGCATCTGGTTCATCAGGAACAGGAAGACGACCACGATGAGAACGAAGGGCAGCAGCGAGAGCAGGACGCCGAGGAACGGGTTCTGCTTGGACGGCGAGACCGTGTAGCCGTCCGGGATCTGCTTGTCCTGGTACTTGGTCTGCAGCGTGCCGGCGATGGTCACGCCCTGGTCGCCGATGTAGCTCGCCTGGATCTTCGAGCTGCCGTCGACCTTCTGGCCGTCCTTGAGGGTGACCTTGATGCTCTGCTCGTCGCCTGTGGTCAGCTTGGCCGACTGGACCCTGTTGTCATTGATCGCCGCGACGACCTGGCCGGTGTCCACCGTCTTGTAGCCGCCGGACGAGCCGACGACCTGCATCAACACGACCACGGCAAGGACGGCCAGCACGATCCACATGACCGGCCCACGGAAGTATCGCTTCACGTCCATCCATACGGAGCGGTGCCGCCCCGTCCCTCCTGCCATAGTGAGTTTGATAAGACAGTTCTTCTGACGGTACCCCAGCATTGTTGCCCGAAGCCGCACGGATCCGTCTCGGCGGCGGGGAAACCCGTCTCTGGATGCTTCAACGGCACGGGACCCTCAGGGGTTCCCGATCCTCCGCGAAGGCTTGAGCCGACTGGCTCACACCGGCACCCGCGGCTCAGCCGCCGTAGACGTGGGGCGCGAGCGTACCGACGAACGGCAGGTTGCGGTACTTCTCGGCGTAGTCGAGGCCGTACCCGACGACGAACTCGTTCGGGATGTCGAAGCCGACCCACTCCACGTCGATGGCGACCTTGGCGGCGTCCGGCTTGCGCAGCAGCGTGCACACCTTCAGGGAGGCGGGCTCGCGGGAGCCGAGGTTGTTGATCAGCCAGGACAGGGTCAGGCCGGAGTCGATGATGTCCTCGACGATCAGGACGTGCCGGCCCTTGATGTCGGTGTCGAGGTCCTTGAGGATGCGGACGACACCGGAGGACTGGGTGCCCGCGCCGTAGGAGGACACGGCCATCCAGTCCATGGTGACGGGGGCGGACAGCGCCCGGGCCAGGTCGGCCATGACCATCACCGCGCCCTTGAGGACGCCGACGATCAGAAGGTCCTTGCCCGCGTACTCCGCGTCGATCTTCGCGGCCAGCTCGGCCAGCTTCGCGTCGATCTCTTCCTTGGTGATGAGCACCTGCTGAAGGTCGGCACCCATGTCTTTCGCGTCCACCCGCATCACTTTCGGTCGTCCCGCAGTTACGGCCTCCGGCCGCCCGGACCGGCCGCCGGAGGTCGCTCCGGGGGGTCGGGATTCAGCCTTGCCGAATCACCAGTCTGCCACCCTGCCGCTGGGCGACGACTCTGCCCGGGAGATTGATGGCTCCCTGGCCGCGCCAGCCCGTGATCAGGCGGTCGACTTCCTCGATGTGGCGGGCGAACAGCGAACCGGCCGGGGCCCCGGCCTCGATGGCGGCGTGGCGCAGGATGCGACGGCGCACGGCGGGCGGCAGGGCGTAGAGCTTGGCGCACTCCAGCAGGCCCGCGGCGTCCCGTACGGAGGCCTCGGCCTGGCGGGCCCAGGCGTCGAGGGCGTCGGCGTCGTCGCGCGAGAGCTGGGCGGTGCGGGCGAGCGCCTCGACGACGCCCTTGCCGAGGGCCTTCTCCAGGGCGGGCAGGCCCTCCTGGCGGAGGCGGGAGCGGGTGTAGGCGGGGTCGGCGTTGTGAGGATCGTCCCAGACGGGGAGGGACTGGACCATGCAGGCCTTGCGGGCGGTCTGCCGGTCGAGGTGCAGGAAGGGGCGCCGGTAACGGCCGCCGGCCCCCGAGACCGCGGCCATTCCGGACAGGGAGCGGATGCCGGAGCCGCGGGCGAGGCCCAGCAGGACGGTTTCCGCTTGGTCGTCGCGGGTGTGCCCGAGCAGGATCGCGGCGGCGCCGTGGCGTTCGGCGGCGGCGTCGAGGGCGGCGTAGCGGGCGTCGCGGGCTGCGGCCTCGGGTCCGCCTTCGCGGCCCACGGTCACGGTGACGGACTCGACGGGGTCGAGGCCGAGGCCGCGCATCCGGAGGACGACCTCGGCGGCGCGCAGGTCGGAGCCGGACTGCAGCCGGTGGTCGACGGTGACGCCGCCGGCGCGGATACCGAGCCTGGGCGCTTCGAAGGCGAGCGCGGAGGCGAGCGCCATGGAGTCGGCGCCGCCGGAGCACGCGACGAGCACGAGCGGGGAGGGGGGCCGCTCGGCTGCCTGGTCCGGGTGCTCGCCGGAGGTCGGGTGGTCGTTCAGGATGTCGTGGAGGACGCGGCGGACCGCCAGGCGTATCGCCGCGACCGCAGGATGGGGACCCATGTCCGGTTCCCTTCATGAAGTTTTCGGGGGGTGAGCCCGAGTTCGGTCACTCAGAGTGTGTCGATGGTGACAGAAGCGGGCCGTTCCCCGAGCATTGCACGCCCACGCATGGCTCACGGTCCCTCGGACGGGTGATTGCAGGGGCGTTCTCCTGCCGTCGGCCGGATTCGGTTCACGACGTGCCCGTGCCGTTCACGACTCGGCCCGGCGGTGCACCCGTGCGACCCAGTCCGCCGGTTTGGCGATCTCCCCCTTGGTGGGCAGGGTGTTGGGGGAGGTCCACACGCGGTTGAAGCCGGCGATGCCGACCTCGTCGACGACGGCGCGCACGAAGCGTTCGCCCTCCCGGTACTGCCGGAGTTTGGCATCGAGACCCAGCAGCTTGCGCAGGGCCTGGTCGAGCCGGGAGGCGCCCTTGGCGCGGCGCTGCTGGAACTTCTCGCGGATCTCGGAGACGGTCGGCACGACGCTGGGTCCGACACCGTCCATGACGTAGTCGGCATGGCCCTCGAGCAGGGACATCACGGCGGTGAGGCGGCCGAGGATCTCGCGCTGGGCCGGGGTCTGCACCAGTTCCACGAAGGAGCGCCCGCCGTCCTCCTCCTCGCCCTCGGGGCGGCCGCCGGCGAGGGACTGGGCGGCCTCCCGGATGCGCTCCAGGAAGGTCATGGGGTCGACGTCGGTCTCCGCCAAGAACGACTGGATTTCGCCCTCGAGGTGGTCGCGCAGCCAGGGCACGGCGGTGAACTGGGTGCGGTGGGTCTCCTCGTGCAGGCACACCCAGAGCCGGAAGTCGTGCGGTTCGACGTCGAGTTCGCGTTCGACGTGGACGATGTTGGGCGCGACGAGCAGCAGACGGCCGCCGCCGTTCGCTCCGGCCGGGAGCTCGCGGGTGGCGGGGGCGAAGGTCTCGTACTGGCCGAGGACGCGGGAGGACAGGAACGACAGCAGCATGCCGAGTTCGACGCCGGTGACCTTGCCGCCGACGGCGCCGAGGACCGCGCTGCCCGGGCTGCCGGCCCGCCGTTCCTGCATCTTCTCCAGCAGGGGCTTGAGGATCTCGCGGAAGCCGGCGACGTTGGCCCTCACCCAGCCGGGGCGGTCGACGACGAGGACGGGGGTGTCGTGGGTCTCCTCGGTGCCCAGACGAGTGAAGCCCCGGACGTGTTCCTCCGAGGCTTTCGCGTGCCGGCGCAGCTCCGCGACGACGGCCCTGGCCTCGTCACGGCTGACGTCGGGGCCCGGTCGTACGAGCCGTGTCGCGGTCGCCACCGCGAGGTTCCAGTCGACCATCCCGGGAGATGCGGTGCCACCGAAGCCTGTCATGCGTCAACGGTACGTGAGCGCTGCCGCCGGGGGCAGGCCGTGACGGGCGCCGGGGGCACGGCCGCGTGTCCCCGGCGCCCGGTGCCGCGGGGCCGGCGGTCTAGCCGCATCCGCATCCCGCCAGGGCCGTTGCCGTCCGGTCCAGGGCGGACTGGGCCGCCAGGGGGTCGGTTGTGCCCGAGGCGAGGAAGGCGAAGGCGAGCAGGCGGCCGTCGGCGTCGACGACCGTGCCGGCGAGGGTGTTCACGCCGGTGAGGGTGCCGGTCTTGGCGCGTACGACGCCGGCGCCGCCGTCGGTGTAGCGGGCGGCGAGGGTGCCGGTGAAGTGGGCCACGGGGAGGCCGGTCAGGATGGGGCGGAGGCCGGGCTGGTCGGGGGCGCCGGCCTTGACCAGGAGGGCGGTGAGCAGGTTCGCGGTCAGCCTGTCGTCGCGGTCGAGGCCGCTGCCGTCGTGGAACGAGGCGCCGGACATGGGCAGGCCGAGCTTGGTCAGCTGGGCGGCGATCGCCCTGGCGCCGCCGTCGAAGCCGGCGGGCCGTCCGGTCGCGAGGGCGGTCTGCCGGGCCAGGGCCTCGGCGATGTCGTTGTCGCTGTTGGTGAGCATGCGCTCGACGAGGGCGGACAGCGGGGGCGAGGAGACGGTGGCGAGGGTCTCGGCGCGGCTGGTGGCCTTGGACGGGCCGGGCGGGGTCGTGGTGATGCCGGCGGCCTTGAGGAAGCCCGCGAACTTCGTGGCCGCGTCCTTCGCCGGGTCGGTCACACGGATCACCGGTCCGCTGGTGGAGCCGTTGGTGCGGCCCTCGTCCGCGATCAGGGCGGTGACCGGGGCGAGGTTGTCGTTGACGCCGATGCGGTGCAGCGCGGGGCCGGTGTAGAGGGTGGTGTCGTAGGAGAACGTGATCCTGTGGATGCCGCGCTTCTGCAGGGCCTGTGCGGTCCGCGTGGCCAGGGTGCGCAGGCTGGCCCAGCCGTCGGCGTGCTGGTGCGCGGTGAGCGTGGGGTCGCCGCCGCCGACCAGGACGAGTTCGCCGGTGTCGGGTTCGAGGGCGGTGCGGGTCGTGAGGCGGTGGTCGGGGCCGAGGGCGGACAGGGCGGCGACGGCGGTGGCGATCTTGGTGGTGGAGGCGGGGGTGAGGGCCTTGTCGGGACCGGCGCCGTAGAGGCGCCGGCCGGTGGCCACGTCCACCACCGCGGCGGCGTGCGCGGTGCCGAGCGACGGGGCGCTCAAGAGGGGCCCCAGGACGTTGGAGAGAGACGTTTCGCCCGGCGCGGCCTTCCCGGTGTCCACGGGGCTCGTGGCGCGGCCCACGCCCGCCAGGACGGGCCCGGCGCTCGGTGCGGGCCGCGGCGCCCCCGGCACCGTGGAGGAGCCGTCGTGATCTGTGCCACCTGCCCGCTCCAGAACGGCGGCCCGGTGCCGCTCGGCCGTACGCTGACCGTTGGCGTCCCAGGGGCCCGCCAGGGTCACCACTCCGGCGGTCAGCGCCAGGCCGGCGGTGGCGGCGCCCGCGGTGTACCGCCAGGTCCTGTGGGAACGCGGACGGGAAAGGGCGGCGCTCAGTGGCCGCACCGTCCGTGCCAGCCGCGCGACCCGCGGTTTCGCGGCCGACGTGGCGCGCGCCAGACGCGGTCGTACGGCGTTCACGATCCGCACCACCTGCGGTCTCGCGGCACGCCAAGGCCTCAGCTCTGGCACGACCACCAGCCCCTTTCGCGATCACACACCTGCGTGAGGGACACTTAACCACCAGAACTATGTGCTGATCATGGAGGAGCCACCGGTGGAGTTCGACGTCACGATCGAGATCCCGAAGGGTTCGCGCAACAAGTACGAGGTGGACCACGAGACCGGTCGGATCCGCCTGGACCGTCGTCTCTTCACCTCGACCGCCTACCCGACCGACTACGGCTTCGTCGAGAACACCCTCGGCGAGGACGGCGACCCGCTGGACGCGCTGGTCATCCTGGACGAGCCGACCTTCCCGGGCTGCCTCATCACGTGCCGCACGATCGGCATGTTCCGCATGACGGACGAGGCGGGCGGCGACGACAAGCTGCTGTGCGTTCCGGCCACGGACCCGCGCGTGGAGCACCTGCGCGACATCCACCACGTGTCGGAGTTCGACCGCCTGGAGATCCAGCACTTCTTCGAGGTGTACAAGGACCTGGAGCCCGGCAAGTCCGTCGAGGGTGCCAACTGGGTGGGCCGCTCCGACGCCGAGGCGGAGATCGAGCGGTCGTACAAGCGCTTCAAGGAGCAGGGCGGTCACTGACGCCCTCGCTCGTCCCGCGCGATCGGGCCGCACGCGTGCGTGCGGCCCTTTTCGCATGCACCCGCGTGCGCGCACGCGTGCAGCCCGTCCGGGTATACGTGCGCATACTGAGGCCGGCGGACGGTGTCGTTCAGGGAGCGGTGCGAGGTGACGGAGGCGGAGGACCGCAAGTCCCGGTCGGACGAGGCGCGGTACGACCCGGAGATCACATCGGAGTTCGCCGTCCCCGCGGGTCTCGACGTCCCCAGGGCGGGCGGTGAGCCGGAGACGACCTCCGAGTTCGCGGTGCCGCAGGGCCTGGAGGCGCCGCAGCCGCCGAGTGCGGAGCCGGAGGGGTCGGCGTTCAGCACGCCGAGCACCTACAGCCCGCAGGGCGCCCAGGCCGCGTTCACGCCGGCCACCGGGGTGCCGCTGGTCAGCCTGGTCAAGGACGCGCCCTGGCAGGACCGGATGCGCACGATGCTGCGCATGCCGGTGGCCGAGCGGCCGGCGCCCGAGCCGGTGCAGCCGGTGGAGGAGGGCCCGGCCGTCCCGCGCGTGCTCGACCTGACCCTGCGCATCGGGGAGCTGCTGCTGGCGGGCGGCGAGGGCGCCGAGGACGTGGAGGCCGCGATGTTCGCGGTGTGCCGGTCCTACGGCCTGGACCGCTGCGAGCCGACCGTCACCTTCACGCTGCTGTCGATCTCGCACCAGCCGTCCCTGGTGGACGACCCGGTGACGGCGTCCCGGACGGTACGGCGGCGGGGCACCGACTACACGCGGCTGGCGGCCGTCTTCCGGCTGGTGGACGACCTGACCGACCCGGAGACGCACGTCTCGCTGGAGGAGGCCTACCGGCGCCTGGCGGAGATCCGCCGCAACCGGCACCCCTACCCCGGCTGGGCGCTGACCCTGGCCAGCGGGCTGCTGGCCGGCGCGGCCTCGATGCTGGTCGGCGGTGACCTGATCGTGTTCGTCGCGGCGGCGGCCGGCGCGATGCTCGGCGACCGGCTGGCGTGGCTGTGCGCGGGGCGCGGACTGCCGGAGTTCTACCAGTTCACGGTGGCGGCGATGCCGCCCGCCGCGATCGGGGTGGCGTTCGCGCTGGCAGACGTGGACGTGAAGGCGTCCGCCGTGGTCACCGGTGGGCTGTTCGCGCTGCTGCCCGGGCGAGCGCTGGTGGCGGGGGTGCAGGACGGCCTGACGGGCTTTTACATCACCGCCTCCGCACGTCTGCTGGAGGTCCTGTACTTCTTCGTGGGCATCGTCACCGGGGTGCTGGTCGTCCTGTACTTCGGGGTGAAGCTCGGCGGCAAGCTGAATCCGGACGCGGCGCTCGGCATCTCCCAGCGGCCGCTGATCCAGATCGCGGCCTCCATGCTGCTGTCGCTGACCTTCGCGGTGCTGCTCCAGCAGGAGCGGTCGACCGTGCTCTGGGTGACGCTCAACGGCGGCGTCGCGTGGACCGTGTACGGCGCGATGCACTACGTGGCCGACATCTCGCCGGTGGCCTCCACGGCCGCGGCGGCGGGGCTGGTCGGGCTGTTCGGGCAGCTGCTGTCCCGGTACCGGTTCGCCTCGGCGCTGCCATACACGACGGCCGCGATCGGACCGCTGCTGCCCGGCTCGGCCACCTACTTCGGGCTGTTGAACATGGCCCAGAACCAGGTGGACAAGGGGTTGGTGTCGCTGGCGAACGCGGCGTCCCTGGCCATGGCCATCGCGATCGGGGTCAATCTCGGGTCGGAGGTCTTCCGGCTGTTCCTCCGCGTCGGCTCCGCCGGCAAGCGCCGGGCCGCCAAGCGGACCAGGGGCTTCTGAGCCCCCGGTCACCGCCGGTGGTGCTCGCGCCCGGTCACCGCCGGTGCTGGTCGTAGGGGTACCCGTTCGGGTCGTACTGCGGCTGCGGGTACTGCGCCTGGTGCGGCTCCTGGTACTGCTGCGGGTACGGCTCCTGGTACTGCTGCTGGTCGTAGTACGGGTCCTCGTAGCCGCCCTGGTTCCAGTACGGCTGCTGGTACTGCTGCTCGTACGGCTGCTCCGGCTCGATGCGGCGCAGCTGGGTGGTCGAGGTGTCCATGACCGGCGTTACCGGCCGGTGCCCGTACTGCGGGGCCTGGGGCTGCTGCGGGGTCCGAGGGGCGGCCCCGGCCTCCTTCCTGCTCTTGCCGCGGGCGCGGAGGTACTCGATGGCGATCGGGACCACCGAGACGAGGACGATCAGGATGAGGATCGCCTCGATGTTGTTCCTCACGACCGCGTGCTGGCCGAGCCAGGAGCCGAGCAGGGTGACGCCCGCGCCCCACAGGGTGCCGCCGATGACGTTGAAGACCAGGAACGAGCGGTACCGCATACCGCTGACGCCCGCGATGATCGGGGTGAACGTCCGCACGACCGGCACGAACCGGGCGAGGACCAGGGACTTCGGGCCGTACTTCTCGAAGAACTCGTGCGCCTTGGTGACGTTCTCCTGCTTGAACAGACGGGAGTCGGGCCGGTTGAAGAGGGACGGGCCGACCTTCCTGCCGAACATGTAGCCCGCCTGGTCGCCGAGGACCGCGGCGAGACAGATCAGGGCTATCGCGCCCCACAGCGGGAAGTCCATCTGGTGCGAGGTGATCAGCAGACCGCAGGTGAACAGCAGCGAGTCGCCCGGCAGGAAGAACCCGATGAGCAGTCCGGACTCGGCGAAGACGACGAGCAGCAGACCCCAGATGCTGTAGGTGTCGAGCAGATAGTTGGGGTCCAGCCAGCTCGGGCCGAGGGCGAGTGTCATCACGGGTCCGGGCTCCTGAGAGGAATGAGGGCGGCGACGGTGTCCGGGTACGGCCGCACAAAGCTATCAACGCGATGTGACCGCCCCAGGTTCCCCCGACGCCTCCAGGATGCACTGTGGGATGACTGGGAGAAAGCTGTGACGCATGGGACTCGAGGACTACGGCGGCGGCCAGGGGCCCCAGCCGGACGTACTGGTCGTGACGACGAACGACGTGCCCGGACACCGGGTGCAGCAGGTCATCGGTGAGGTCTTCGGGCTCACCGTGCGCTCCCGGCACCTGGGCAGCCAGATCGGCGCGGGCCTGAAGTCGATGATCGGCGGCGAGCTGAAGGGGCTCACCAAGACGCTCGTGCAGACCCGCAACCAGGCCATGGAGCGCCTGATGGAGCAGGCACGCGCGCGGGGGGCCAACGCGGTCGTCGCGTTCCGGTTCGACGTGACCGAGGCCGCCGACGTCGGCACCGAGGTGTGCGCCTACGGCACGGCGGTGGTCCTGGCCCGGGAGTGACCCCCGCGCGCGCCCGGGCCGGGACCGGTCAGGAGGAGCGCCGGCCGGCGTTGGCGAGGATCGCGTCGTGCAGGTGCTCGGCGAGACCGGGGCGCATGGCGTCGTAGTACGCCTTGAAGCGCTCGTCGGAGACGTACATCCCGGCGAAGCACCGGTGCATCTCGTACGACACCTCGAAGTACCACCTGCTGATGTGCTGCCGGTGCTCCTCGGCCAGGTCCATGGCCGCCTCGCCGGCCGGCTGCTCACCGGCGGCCACCAGGGCGGCGTACCGCTCCTGCCAGTCGTCGACCTCGGCCTGGATGCGCTTCCAGTCCTCCTTGGTGTAGGAGGCGGCGCGGCGCTGCGACTCGGCGTACGCCTCCGTGTCGCCCCAGCGCGCCTCCGCCTCCTCGCGGTACTGCTCGGGGTCCTTGTCCCCGAACACCTCGAACCGCTCCTCGGGGGTGAGGTTGATGCCCATCGTGCGTGCCTCCATGGCGTGCTCCACGGCCGCGGCCATCTTCTGCAGCTTCTCGATCCGGGCGGTCAGCAGTCGGTGCTGGCGCCGCAGGTGTTCGCGCGGGTTCGTGCCGGGATCGTCGAGCAGGGCCGCGACCTCCTCGAGCGGAAAGCCGAGCTCCCGGTAGAACAGGATCTGCTGGAGCCGGTCGAGATCGGCGTCGGTGTAGCGCCGGTGGCCGGCGTACGTGCGCTCGCCGGGCACCAGCAGGCCGATCTCGTCGTAGTGGTGCAGGGTGCGCACCGTGACGCCGGCGAACCCCGCGACCTGTCCCACGGAGTAGCTCACTTTTCCGCTCCTTGTCGTCGGTACGCCTCCACGCTGCAGCCTCACGTCACGTGAGGTGCAAGTCCGGGTCGTTCCGGATGTCGGGCCCGCGCCGTCCGCCTATGGTGGCCCAGAGGAGGCGTGCCCATGGCTCTGCACAAAGGTCCCGGGAAGCACGACGAGCGGGTGCTGTCGGTCAACCCGTTCTTCGGAGAGGCCGACCCGGTCGGCGGCATGACCGAGGCTCCGCCCACGCACCGGCTCCCGAACGCCCCGATTTCCCCGCACACGGCGTACCAGCTGGTGCACGACGAGCTGATGCTGGACGGCAACTCCCGGCTGAACCTGGCCACTTTCGTCAGTACCTGGATGGAGCCGCAGGCCGACGTGCTGCTCGCGGAGTGCCGCGACAAGAACATGATCGACAAGGACGAGTACCCGCGCACCGCCGAACTGGAGCGGCGCTGCGTGGCGATGCTCGCGGATCTGTGGAACGCGCCGGATCCCGCGGCCGCCGTGGGCTGTTCGACCACGGGTTCCAGCGAGGCGTGCATGCTCGCCGGCATGGCGCTGAAGCGGCGCTGGATGAAACGGAACGCCGACCGCTATCCGGGGGCGCGCCCGAACCTGGTCATGGGCATCAACGTCCAGGTGTGCTGGGAGAAGTTCTGCAACTTCTGGGAGGTGGAGGCCCGGCTGCTGCCCATGGAGGGCGACCGCTTCCACCTGGACCCGCAGGCGGCGGCCGAGCTGTGCGACGAGAACACCATCGGGGTCGTCGGCATCCTCGGTTCGACCTTCGACGGTTCCTACGAGCCGATCGCCGAGCTGTGCGAGGCCCTGGACGCCCTGCAGGAGCGGACCGGGCTGGACGTCCCGGTGCACGTGGACGGGGCGTCCGGCGCGATGGTGGCGCCGTTCGTGGACGAGGACCTGGTGTGGGACTTCCGCCTGCCGCGCGTGGCCTCGATCAACACCTCGGGGCACAAGTACGGGCTGGTGTATCCCGGGGTCGGCTGGGCGCTGTGGCGGGACGCGGAGGCGCTGCCGGAGGAGCTGGTCTTCCACGTCAACTACCTGGGCGGCGACATGCCGACCTTCGCACTCAACTTCTCCCGGCCGGGCGCCCAGGTCGTCGCGCAGTACTACAGCTTCCTGCGGCTGGGCCGCGAGGGGTACCGGGCGGTGCAGCAGTCGACGCGGGAGGTGGCCCGCTCGCTCGCCGGCCGGATCGAGGCGCTCGGCGACTTCCGGCTGCTCACGCGCGGCGACCAGCTGCCGGTGTTCGCACTGACCACGGCCGACGACGTCACGGCGTACGACGTCTTCGACGTCTCCCGGCGGCTGCGCGAGAACGGCTGGCTGGTGCCCGCGTACACCTTCCCGGCGAACCGCGAGGACCTGTCCGTGCTGCGGATCGTGTGCCGCAACGGCTTCTCCCACGACCTGGCCGACCTGTTCATGGACGACCTGGCCCGTCTACTGCCCGAGTTGCGCCGCCAGCCGCATCCGCTCACCCACGACAAGAGCGCCGCCACAGGTTTCCACCACTAGCACGCACGCCCGGCCCCGGCGCGTCGCCGGGGCCGGGCGCCGATGCGGCCCTGTGCCGCCTGCTCACTCCCCCGCCTGTGCCAGGGCCACCAGTTCGAACGCGGTCTTGCCGTCCAGGGACTCCCGGATGATGTCGGCGTGACCGGCGTGGCGGGCCGTCTCGCGGATCAGATGCAGGCACAGCCAGCGCAGCGAGACCCGGCCCTCCGGCGGGAACCAGGGGTCGGGCGGCAGCGGGAAGGTGTCGTCCAGGCTGGGCGCGGAGCGGATGAACTTCTCCGTCTCCGCCGCGACCTGCTCCCAGTGGGCCAGCTGCGAGGCCACCGTCTCCTCGCCGACCAGCTGGAAGGTCTCGTGCCAGTTCGACTCGTCGCGCCGGACCGCCGGGGGCTCCTGCCTGGCCCGGGCGATCCAGCTCTGCTCGACCTCGGCGACGTGCTTGAGCAGGCCGGCCAGGGAAAGCTCGCTGGCGCTCGGACGGGACCGGGCCTGCTCCTCGGTCAGCCCGAGCAGTGCCCGGCGGATCCCGCCGCGCTGCTCCTCGATGAACGCCAGCAGCGCCCCTCGCTCGTCGCCCTTCGCCTCCGCGGACACGTGCGTGACCATGACCGGCCGCCTCTCGTCGGTTCGCCCGGGCTGTCCGCCCGGTACGGACGACGCTACGGGCTCTTTAGGTCAGATTCTGTCCGCTGACCCGGGGCGAGCCGGACTAGAACGGGAATCCGCTCCGGCCGTGCTGCACCGAGATCCACTTGACGGTGGTGAAGGCCTCGAGCGTCGTCTCGCCGTTCAGGCGGCCGATGCCGGAGTGCTTCTCGCCGCCGAAGGGCACGATCGGCTCGTCGTGCACGGTGCCGTCGTTCACGTGGAACATGCCGGTGTCGATCCGCTTGGCGAAGGCGACGCCCCGCTCGATGTCACCCGTGTGCACGGCGCCGCTGAGGCCGTAGGGGGTGTCGTTGACGATCCGCACCGCCTCCTCCTCGCCGTCGAACGGGACGAGGAAGACGACCGGGCCGAAGATCTCCTGCTGCAGCAGTGCGGAGTCGGCCGGGAGGCCGGTCAGCACGGTGGGCTCGACCAGGTTGTTGTCCACGGTGCCGCGCACCAGGGCCGTGGCCCCCTCGGCGAGCGCCTGCTCGACCGCGCCGGACAGGGCGTTGGCCTGGGTGGAGTTGATCACCGGGCCGATGACGGTCTGCGGATCGCGCGGGTCGCCCACCTTGAGGCCCCGCACCTTGGCGACGAACTTCTCGGTGAACTCGTCGGCGACCGCGCGGTCCACGAGGACCCGGTTGGCGGCCATGCAGACCTGCCCCTGGTGGACGAACCGGCTGAAGACCGCCGCGTCCACCGCGTAGTCCACGTCCGCGTCGTCCAGCACCACCAGCGCGCTGTTGCCGCCCAGTTCGAGCACCGAGCGCTTGAAGTTCGCGGCGCAGACGGTGGCGACGTGCCGGCCGACGGCGTCGGAACCGGTGAAGGAGATGACCTTCGGGACCGGGTGCTCGAGGAACGCGTCGCCGATCTCGGCGATGTCGGTGACGACGACGTTGAGCAGGCCGCCGGGCAGCCCGGCCTCCTCGAAGATCCTGGCGATCAGGGTGCCGCCGGCGACCGGGGTGTTCTGGTGCGGCTTGAGGACGACGCCGTTGCCGAGCGCGAGGGCCGGCGCGACGGACTTCAGCGACAGCAGGAAGGGGAAGTTGAAGGGGCTGATCACGCCCACGACGCCGACCGGCACCCGGTACACGCGGTTCTCCTTGCCCTCCGTCGGGGAGGGCAGGATCTTGCCTTCGGGGCGCAGCGCCAGGTGGATGGACTCGCGCAGGAACTCCTTCGCGAGGTGCAGCTCGAAGCCGGCCTTCACGCGCGTGCCGCCCAGCTCCGTGATGATCAGCTCGGCTATCTCCTGCTCGCGGTCCTCTATCAGCCTCAGCGCCCGCTCGAAGACGGCCCGCCGGGCGTAGGGGCTGGTCTCGGCCCACTGCTTCTGGGCCCGGGCGGCCGCCCGATAGGCCTGGTCCACCTCGTCGACCGTGGCCACCGTGATCGCGGCCAGCTTCTCGTCGTCGTAGGGGTTGAAGTCGATGACGTCCCAGGAACCGGTGCCCGGTCGCCACTCACCGTCGATGTACTGCTGGGCCAAGTCGCTGAAGTAGGACGACATGTGATCCCTCAATCACTAGAGGTGCCAGATCCCGGTCACGGTCTGATCACACGTCATCCTACTTGTGGGTCACGAGAGTTGAAGCAGTCCGCGGAGAAGATCCCGGCTCTCGTCCGGCCCGGGGCTGTCCTGCTGCAGCTCCTTCAGGGCCTGCTCGTACTGGGCGACGTCCTCGCGCTTGTCGAGGTACAGGGCGCTGGTCAGCTGCTCGAGGTAGACCACGTCGGACAGGTCGGACTCGGGGAAGCTGAGGATGGTGAAGGCGCCGCTCTCGCCGGAGTGCCCGCCGAAGCCGAACGGCATGATCTGCAGCCGTACGTTGGGCCGCTGGGAGACGTCGATCAGGTGCTGGAGCTGGCCGCGCATCACCTGGCGGTCGCCGTAGGGGCGGCGCAGGGCGGCCTCGTCGAGGACGATGTGGAGCTCGGGGGCGTTGTCCGACAGCAGGTGCCGCTGGCGCTCCAGGCGCAGCGCGACCCGCCGTTCGACGTCGTCCGCGCTCGCGCCCTTCATGCCGCGCCGGACCACCGCGCGCGCGTACTCCTCGGTCTGCAGCAGGCCGTGCACGAACTGCACCTCGTAGACGCGGACGAGCGAGGCGGCGCCCTCCAGGCCCACATAGGTGGGGAACCAGCTGGGCAGGACGTCGGTGTAACTGTGCCACCATCCCGCCACGTTGGCCTCGCGGGCGAGGGAGAGCAGCGACTGCCGCTCGGCCTCGTCGGTGATGCCGTACAGCGTCAGCAGGTCTTCCACGTCCCTGGTCTTGAAGCTCACCCGGCCCAGCTCCATCCGGCTGATCTTCGACTCCGACGCACGGATCGAGTACCCCGCGGCCTCGCGCGTGATCCCCCGGGCTTCACGCAGTCGCCTGAGTTGCGAGCCGAGCAGCATCCGCCGCACCACCGATCCGGGCTCTCCCGCGCTCACGTTCGCCAGCCTCCCCAACCGTCTTAGGTGCCGCAGTCTGCCACTAAAACGCTTCGCGCAGTACTCGTCCGGTTACAGAAACGGAAAGAGGTCGGCCGTTTCTGTCGCGCCGCGGCCGGGAGAGGTGGGGACCACTGGCGACCACGGCCGCCACGAGGGCAGAAAAAATGGCCAAGAAGCGGTGCGGACAGGTCCATTTCGGTCGCGTGCACGTGCATCTGCCCTTGCATCTGCTCTGCGCATCCGAAACCATGGTCCCGCACCACCGCTGCATCGCAACGACCGCGAATTCCCGGGAGTGCCTCGCATGGGGACGAATGGATCGACCATGCTCAAGCCGTTACGGCAGGGCCTTCCGCCGTTGGACCCCGCGGCCGTGTCCGATGCCGCGTCCTGCGCCCTGCCCGCCCGTTACGAGGCGGTGCGCGAGGCCCGGCGGTTCACCCGGGGCACCCTGGACCAGTGGGACATCGGCGACCGTTTCGACGACATATGCCTGGTCGTCTCCGAACTCGTCACCAATGCCCTGCGCCATGCGCTGCCGGCGGACGCCTGCTCGGAGAGAACCCCGTCCGTACGGCTGCACCTGATGCGCTGGACCGAGCGGCTGGTGTGCGCGGTGCGCGACCCGAGCCACGAGACGCCGGCGCCGCGGGACTCGGACGACTTCTCGGCCGAGTCGGGTCGCGGGCTGTTCCTGGTGGACTCCTTCGCCGACGGCTGGGGGTGGCACCCGCTCGCCGGGACCCTCGACGGCAAAGTCGTCTGGGCCATGTTCCGGCTCAAGACGACCTGCTGACGCGGAACGGCGCCGACGCACGCCCCAATTCTACGCGCGTCACGGGTTCCAGGACGGCCTCGACATCGTTGCCATCCGCCGTGTCCGCACCGCCGGCGCGTCAACTCGCTATGAGGTGGTCGAACTCGCCGTCCTTGACGCCCAGGAGCATGGCCTCGATCTCCGCGCGCGTGTAGACGAGCGCCGGCCCGTCCGGGAAGCGCGAGTTGCGCACGGCGACCTCGCCGCCGGGCAGTCGCGCGAACTCCACGCAGGAGCCCTGCGAATTGCTGTGTCTGCTCTTCTGCCAGGCCACTCCGTCCAGCTGCGTGGCAGCCATGCCGTTGTACACGTCGTACTCCCTGTACACGCCGTCAACGTCGCGGTCCACAGGTCGCTCCCCGGTGGTGCACTGGCTGGTGTGGCCATAGATGCGGTGGTCAACTGACCCGGATCATAACTCCGTTCACGTGCACTTGCATGAGCAGATGCACGTGCACGGGGAGTCGTCCCACGGTTACAGCTTTGACGCACGCTTTACCTGACGGTGTGCCGGTGTTTCACCCGAGCTGTTCCAGCGCCTGCCCCAGTGCGGGCAGGACATGCCCCTTCCAGCCACCACCCATGATCTTGCGCGCCATCAGCTGAGCCGGGTCGTCCGGATCGAACCCCTCGTGCACTAGGAACAGACGCGTACCGCGCCCTTCCTGTTCCAGGGTCCAGGTAATGGTCCAGTCCGTGGGATGGGCGGGATCGGCGTCCGCCCAGCGGAGGGACAGCATCCGCTCGATGTCGTAGGCGAGCACCCGCACCTCGACGACGCCCGAGAACCGGGTGTTGGGACGGGGGACGGAGGTCATCCGGTACCGATGGCCCACCTCCAGCCGGAAGTCCTCGGCGCCCGGCATCTGCCAGCGGGCGAGCAACTCGGGCTCGGTCAGGGCGCGCCACACCTTGGCGGGCGGATGGGGGAAGTACTGGTCGACGCGGATCGTGGTGAGGTCGTCCGGGTCGCCGTCAGGCACTGTGCTCATGAGCCTCATCGTCGGGCATGCGGTCGAGGAGATCGCCGAGGCCCTTCAGTTGCTCGCGCCAGAACCGCTCGTACGGATGGAGCCAGTCCTGCACGTCGGCGAGGGGGGCGGCCTCGAGGCGGTAGATGCGCTTCCGGCCCGCGCGCTGCTCGGAGACGAGACCGGCCTCCCGGAGCACCTTGAGGTGTTCCGAGAGGCTCGGACGGCGCATGTCGAAGTGGTCGGCGAGCGCCTGGACGGGCTGCGGCCCGCGCTCGCGCAGCAGCCGCAGCACCTCGCGGCGGGTGGCGTTGGCGAGCGCGGCGAAGACGCGGTCCTCGGCGGCGGTACCCGTCCCGTTCATGGAGCGGTCAGAAGCCTTCCTTCTCCGTCAGCAGCATCAGACCGTTGCCGTCCGGGTCCCGGAAGGAGGCCATCCGGCCCCACGGGTACTCGTCCGGGCCCTGCACCTCGGTGCCCGCCTCGGCGAGCCGTGCGCAGTCGGCGTCGACATCGGTCGTCACCAGCATGATCCCCCGGGCCGAACCCGGCTCGAAATCCCCCATGCCCGGACCGGAGAGCGTGAAGACGGTCTGCGCACCCTTGGGCGCGACCTGGAGCCAGCGGCCCGGCGGCATCTGCAGATCGGCGGTGACCTCGAAGCCGAGGACGTCCCGGTAGAAGCGCAGGGCCCGGTCCTGGTCGGTGACGGGAAGGGTGACGAAGGAGGCGTGAGTGACAGTCATGCGGAGGACAATAGGTAGGCAATCCCCTACCAGTCAAGCGTAGGAAGTTCCCTACGCGTTGTTGCCGGTGCTTCACACGGGATTCCTGTCCGGCGTACGGGGGGCGCCCCTGGTGGCTGCTGGTAGCTTGCTGCGGGCCGTCCGGCCGAGGGCGGCCGGACGCTACAGCTTGGGAGCCTGACGTGACTTCGGCTACTGCTTCGGTGAGTTCACGGGTGCGGGTCGCGGCCCTGGCCGCGGGGCTGGTCGGCGCGCTGACGCTGACGGCGTGCAGCAGCGGCGGCGGTGGTTCCACGGACCGTCCCTCCGCCACGCCCAGCGCGAGCCCGGCTCCGTCGTCGGCCGCGAGTTCCCCGGCCGTGACCGGCGCCTCCGCCAAGCTCCAGGGCAGCTGGCTCACGACGAGCGGCGGCAAGATCGTGGCCCTGGTGATCACAGGGAAGCAGGCCGGGATCTTCGCGACCGGCGGGACCGTCTGCAGCGGAACCGCGGGCAGCGAGGCCGGCATGCAGATGATCCACCTGTCCTGCACCGACGGCAGCAAGGACCGGGTCTCCGGCATGGTCGACTCCGTCAACGGCAAGGCGATGAAGGTGACCTGGTCGGGCAAGGTGGGCCAGGAGACGTACACCAAGGCCGAGGGCGGCAAGCTGCCGACCGGGCTGCCGACTCGTGTGAAGCAGTGACGCGGGTCGGCGCGTGCGGCGGGCCACGCCAGTGCGCGGGCGGGGGGGGCGATGACTCGGGTGCGGCGCGGGTTGTTTCGGTGACGTGGGTGCGCGGGCGCGAGGCAGCGACTCTCGGATGCGGCACGGTTGTTGCAGTGACTCGGGCGCGCGGGCGTGCAGTGGCGACGCGGGCGCGCCGCACCGGCGCGAGGCGGCGACTCGGGTGCGCGGGCGTGAAGCAATGAACGGGCGTGCAGCAATGAATCGGCCGGCCCGTGTGCAGCGGCGAGGCGAGCGGGTGCGCGGGTACGCCGGCGCCGGTGCGCGGGCGCGAGACGATGATGCGGGTGCCCGGGCTGTTGCCGTGACTCGGGAGCGCGGGCGGTGGCAGCTTGTTTCGGGGAAGCACCTGAAGCGGTGATTCCGGAGGGGCGCGCGAACGGTCCCGCCGCGCAGGCGCCATGATGCTGGGACACCGTCACGACCTCGATGGGACCTGCTCATGCGCGCCATTCCGCTCACCGTCACCGCTCTCGCCGCCGCCCTGCTGCTGACCGCCTGCAACGACGGCAGCAGCGACAAGAGCGGCGCCAAGGACGGCTCCGCCTGCCGGCTCGGCGGCGTCTCGCTGGAGGTCGGGTCGGCGAGCGTGGCACCGGCGGCCGGCGACACCGGCGAGGTGCCCGTCAGCATCACCAACCACAGCACGCCGTGCACGCTCGACCACTTCCCCGGCGTCACCCTCGTCCAGAAGGACGTGTCCGCGAAGCTGTCCGCCCAGAAGGAGGCGAAGGCGCAGAAGCTGAAGCTCGCCAAGGGCGACTCCGCGACCTTCACCATCTCGTACGTGCGCGGCAGGACGGGGGACGCCACGAGCCTCGCGGCCACCCAGATGCGCATCGCCCTGCCGGGCGACGACACCACGCAGAACTTCCCCTGGAAGTTCGGCCCGATCGCCGGTCAGGGCGCCCAGGGCAAGCCGAACGCCACTGTCAGCGCCTTCCAGCAGGTCGGGGACTGAACGCAGGGTCGGGCACTGAACGCAGGCCGCAACTGATCTCACTCCAGCCGCGGGCGGGCCTCGACCTGGGCGCGGTCCGCCGCGGCCGCGCCCTCCGTCCAGCCCGCCGCGTCGCTCACCCCGCGCAGCCGGGTCGTGGTCGTCTCGGGGAACATGCGCTCCAGTCGACCGGTGACGGCCGCCGCGCGCGTGGCCAGCACCGGCAGCAGATCATGGGTGACCTGGGTTTCGGCGGCTGCCCTGAGCCGGTCGCCGACCCGGTGGGCGTAGGCCGCGAGGAACGACTGCCGGAAGGTCTTGGTCCGCTTCCGTCCGCCGGCTCTCTGGGCCGCCTCCGCCTTGGTCATCGCGCGAGTGGCCTGCACCAGCAGCGAGGTGTAGAGCAGCTCGACCGCCTCCAGGTCCGCCTCGAAGCCGACGACCGTGGAGAAGCCGAAGGCCTCGTGCCACACCGCGCGGCAGTGGTTCGCGCCGGCCACGGCGTCCAGCAGGACCGCCTTGGTCTGCTCGTACGGCGGCTCGACCCCGATCCGGCAGGCGCCGGGCGCGTCCGGCGCGGGCGCCGCGGCGGCGAGCAGCGCCTCGTCGACGCTGTGCCGGGCCATCAGCTCCTGCGCCTTGGTGCTGAGCGCCTCCGCCTCCTCCGGGTAGCCGGTCGCCTCTGCCTTGGCGAGCAGCGCGCGGATGCGGCCGAGCATGCGGGACGCGGCCGGGGCGGGACCGTGACGGGGTGCCTCCTCCATGGGCTCCAGGACGGGCAGCCGGAGCAGCAGGCGGTACAGCTCCAGGACGGCCGTGGCGTGCGAGAAGCGGTCCGTCGCCCGCGCGGGGTCGTCGGGCAGGTCCGCCAGCTGCGCGGCCCAGCGGCGCCCGCGCGGGCGGTCGCGACCGGACTGGGCCCGGATCAGCCCGGCCGCCAGGCGTACGTGCGCCTCCTCCAGCTCGCGCCGCACCAGCCGTACGACATCGGCGGGCTGCCAGCCGCGCCGCCACGCCGTCGCCACGAACTCCTCGCCGCGCCGCGCGAGTTCGGCGTCCGCGGCGGGGTCGGCGGCGAGCAGGGAGGCGCCGGTGTCGAGCCCGGTTTCGGTGTCGTCGTAGAGCGAGGCCCGAAAGGCCCGCTCGACGGTCGCGGCAGTACTGGTCACACCGCCGATCGTGCCATGCCCCGCCGACAGCGCCCGGCGTCTGTCCACAGCCTGTGGACAACTTCTTCGCGCTCACGCCGCGGCACCCGGAGTGCGCAGGAGGCAGGCACTGTCAACTATTGGTTGACACCCCGAGGGGATGCAACCTACGGTTGACACATGGCGACCAACCAGAACATCACTTCCTCCGTTCGCCTCGACGACCTCATCGAGGCCATCAAGAAGGTCCACACCGAACCCCTCGAACAGCTGCAGGACGCGGTGCTCGCCGCGGACCACCTCGGGGACGTGGCCGACCATCTGATCGGTCACTTCGTCGACCAGGCCCGCCGTTCCGGCGCGTCCTGGACGGAGATCGGCAAGAGCATGGGGGTGACCCGGCAGGCGGCACAGAAGAGGTTCGTGCCCAAGGAATCGGCCGGACTCGACGCCGGCGACTTCAGCCGCTACACCCCGCGCGCGCGGAACGTGGTCATGGCCGCGCACAACGAGGCGGTGGCCGCCCGCAACCCCGAGGGCCGCCCCGAGCACCTGGTCCTCGGACTGCTGGCCGAGCCGGAGGGCCTCGCCGCCAAGGCGATCACCGCGCAGGGCGTCCTGCTGGACGCCGTGCGGCAGGCCGCGACCGCCGCGCTGCCGCCCGCCGCGGACGAGGTCCCCGACCTCATCCCCTACGGACCGGAGGCCAAGAAGGCCCTGGAGCTCACCTTCCGCGAGGCCCTCAGGCTCGGGCACAACTACATCGGAACCGAACACATCCTGCTGGCCCTGCTGGAGCACGAGAACGGCAAGGGCGTGCTCAGCCACCTCGGCATCACCAAGGCCGCGACCGAGGAGTACGTCGCCCAGGTGCTGGCGCTGCTCGTGCAGCAGCGCGAACAGGAGGGCCCGAAGGACTGAATCACCAGGTCACGGCCATTGTCAGTGCCGCCTGCCACACTCGCAGTCATGACCGACCGGTGGGCGCTCGCACCGGCCGAGGACGGTGGCGTGGACGTCGCCCCCCTCGGCCCGGACGGGCTGCCCGCCGGACCGGTGCGGCGGGAGAGCGATCCCGCCGAGGCGGTGCGGAGCCGCCCGGAGGTGACGCGCTGGGTGTGGCGGTCGACCCCCGAGGTCTACCCGCGACTGCTCGCCACGGGGGTGCGAGTGGAGCGGTGCTACGACATCGAGGACGCCGAGACACTCCTGCTGGGCCACGAGGGGCGGTACGGCGAGCCACGCTCGGCCGCCGCCGCCCTGGCCCGCCTCCGCGGCGGCCCCGTACCGACCGACCCGCCGCAGCGCGCGGCCGCGCCGGGAGCCCAGTCCCCGCTGTTCGAGCCCACCGGCACCCGCCTGCCCCTGGCGGACCTGCTCGCGGTCTACGCCGACCAGCAGCGGCGGCACGAGAAGACCGCCCACCCCGACCGGATGCGGCTGCTGACCGCCGCCGAGTCGGCCGGGATGATGGTGGCCGCCGAGATGAACCACGCCGGCCTGCCCTGGAGCGCCGAGGTCCACCGCGCGTTGCTGCACGACCTGCTCGGCGAGCGGTACGCGGGCGGGGGCGAGCCGCGCCGCCTCGCCGAGCTGGCCGACGAGGTCTCCGCCGCCTTCGGCCGCCGGGTGCGGCCCGACCTCCCCGCCGACGTGGTCAAGGCCTTCGCTCAGGCCGGGATCAAGGTGCGCTCCACCCGCCGCTGGGAGCTCCGGTCCGTCGACCACCCGGCCGTCGAACCGCTGCTGGAGTACAAGAGGCTGTACCGCATCTGGGTGGCACACGGCTGGTCCTGGCTGCAGGACTGGGTGCGCGACGGCCGCTTCCGCCCGGAGTTCCTCGCCGGCGGCACGGTCACCGGGCGCTGGGTGACCAACGGGGGTGGCGCCCTGCAGATCCCCAAGGTGATCCGGCGGGCCGTGGTCGCCGATCCCGGCTGGCGGCTGGTGGTGGCCGACGCCGACCAGATGGAGCCGCGCGTCCTGGCCGCGATCTCCCGCGACCCCGGCCTGATGGCGGTCGCCGGCCGCGACAGCGATCTCTACCAGGCCGTCTCCGACCGCGCCTTCTCCGGCGACCGCAACCAGGCCAAGCTGGCCGTGCTCGGCGCCATCTACGGCCAGACCTCCGGCGACGGCCTGAAGAACCTCGCCGCGCTGCGCCGTCGCTTCCCCCAGGCCGTCGCCTACGTCGACGAGGCGGCACGCGCGGGTGAGGAGGGCCGGCTGGTGCGCACCTGGCTGGGCCGGACCTGCCCGCCGGCCGCCGGTTCGGGCGACGACGCGGCCGAGGAGGCGGGCATCCCCGTCGGCGACGAGGACTCGGACGCCGAGACCTCCTGGGGCCCTGGCTACGCCTCCACCAACTCCCGCGCCCGGGGCCGCTTCGCGCGCAACTTCGTCGTGCAGGGCAGCGCCGCCGACTGGGCCCTGCTGCTGCTCGCCGCGCTGCGCCGGGCCTGCGCGGACCTTGAGGCCGAGCTGGTCTTCTTCCAGCACGACGAGGTGATCGTGCACTGCCCCGCCGAAGAGGCCGACACCGTCGTCCGGGCCATCCGCGAGGCCGCCGACCTCGCCGGACGGCTGACCTTCGGCGATACACCGGTGCGGTTCCCGTTCACCACGGCGGTGGTGGAGTGCTACGCCGACGCCAAGTAGGCCGGTCCGCGGTGCCGGTTCACTCCTCCAGCAGCTCCCGCAGCTCCGCCAGCACCGCCTGCTCGTCCGTGCCGTCCAGCGCCGCGAGCGCCGCGCGCCAGCTGTCGTGCGCCTCCGGCCTCCGCCCCTGCTCGCGCAGCAGCAGACCGTGCTGGTGCCGGGCCAGGCCGCCCATGTAGCGGTCGGCGCGGGCGTCTGCCCGGCACAGCAGCTCCGCGCACTCGCGGCCCGCCCGTCCGGTCTCCCCCAGCTGCCGCAGCGCGCGGACCAGGCCGAGCCGGGTCTGCGACTCGCCGTGCCAGTCGCCGTGGCCGCCGAGGATGCGCAGGCTCTCCTCGAAGTGCCGGGCAGCGGCGGCCGGTTCGCCCAGCGTGAGGTGGGCGTAGCCGATGTTGCAGTGCGCCGCGTGCCGCACGATGACGGCACCGATCGCGTCCCCGATCGCCAGCGAACGCCGGTGCTGCTCGATGGCGGCGCGCGGGTCGGTGTGCTCGTAGAGGTTGCCGAGGTGGCTGTGGGTGACGGCCTCGCCGTAGGGGTCGTTCAGCAGCCGGGAGCAGCCGAGGCTCTGCCGCAGCGCCGCCTCCGACTCCTCGAACCGTCCGAGCCCCTCCAGCAGCAGCCCCCGGTTGTTCAGGCAGCGCCGGATCCGGGACGGAGCACCGAGCCGCCGCCAGATCTCCAGGGCCTGGTCGGTCAGGGCGAGGGCGTCGTTCTGCCGGCCGGTCAGGAAGTGCAGCCCCGCCAGATCACCGAGCGCGTAGGCCTCCGCCGCCGAGTCCTTCAGCCGCCGTGCCGCCCCGAGCCCGGCCTGCCCGAGCACCTCCATCTCCGCGACCCGCCCGCGCCGCTGCACATACGGGAAGAACAGCCGCACGAGCACCGACAGACGGGCGGCCTTGCGCAGGTCGCCCGTGTCCGCGTTCCGCTCCACCAGCGCGACGACGTTCTCCAGCTCCATCTCCGCCCAGGCGAAGGCCTGCTCGGCGGACTCGAACAGCGGCAGAGCGGCGACGTCCGCTGCGTGCTCGGCGGGCTGCGCCGAGGTGGGCCGCAGCCGGTCCTCCTGATCGAGCCCCGGTTCCACGACCCTCACCAGGACCCGCTCGGCGGCCGCCGCGTACCAGCGCAGGGCGATCAGATCGGGGTCCTGGTCCATGGGCGAGGGCGACGCGCCGTCCGTGCGGGCGTCCGCCAGTTCGCGGGCGAAGTCGCGGACCAGGTCGTGGGGGGTGTAGCGGCCGTAGGCCGTCTCCTCCAGCAGGGCCACGTCGACCAGGCGGTCCAGGGCGGCCTCGGCCCGGCGCTCGTCGGTGCCGGTGAGGCGGGCGACGAGCGGGGCGCCGTAGGTCGGCAGGTCGAGGGCGCCGATGTGGCGCAGGGCGAGCGCCGCGTCCCGGTCGGCCTCACGCTCGGCGGCGGCCAGCGCGTCGTGGGCGACGGCCAGGGAGCGCCGGACGCTCAGGTCGTCGTACTCCAGGTGGTGCAACCGCCCTCCGGTGGCGGCCAGTTGACCGGCGAGCACGTCCGGGGTGAGCGCCCGCCGGGCGGCGAGCCGGGCGGCGACCACGCGCAGGGCCAGCGGGAGCCCGCCGGTCAGCTCGACCAGGGCGTGGCCGGCGTCCAGCCCCTCGCGGCCGCTCACCGCGCGCAGCAGGGCCGCGCTGTCCTCGCCGGTCAGCGGGCCGAGCGGGAATCGGCGGGCACCGTCGAGGGCGGCCAGCGGCGAGCGGCTGGTGACGATGACCGCGCAGCCGGGCCCGGCCGGCAGCAGCGGCCGTACCTGGGCCGCGTGCGCCGCGTCGTCCAGCACCAGCAGGAGGCGGGCGGGGGCGAGCAGGGAGCGGAGCAACGCGGCGGCCGCGTCCGCATGTTCGGGGATGTTCCGGGGCTCGGCGCCGAGGTCCCGCAGCAGCGCGGCGAGCGCCTGCGCGGAGCTGAGCGGGGTCATACCGGGCGTGGCGCCGTGCAGATCGACGTAGAGCTGACCATCGGGGAAACGTTCCCGCAGCGCGTGTGCCACGTGCAGGGCGAGCGCGCTCTTGCCGACGCCCGCCATGCCGGAGATCACGGCGACGGCAGGAGCGGGTGCGGGCCGCTCGGTCAGCGCCTGCCGCAGCGCGCGCCGTACGTCCGCGCGGCCGGTGAAGTGGGCCGGCGGGGCCGGGAGCTGGGCCGGGCGCGGGGTCTGCCGCCAGGCCGGCACCTCCTCGGACGGCGATACGGCGGCGACGGCCGGCTCACCGTCGCCGGCGGCCGCCGCGTCCACACCCGTCTCCTCCGCCCGGCGCGCACCCGCGGCCGGCTGCTCGTGCCCACCGCGCCTCTCCTCCCGGTCCCGCGCCGCCGCCGTGCCGCCCCTTCCCCGCAGCACCTCGACATGCGCCTCGCGGACCGCCGGGCCGGGCTCGACGCCGAGTTCCTCGATCAGCCGGGAGCGCAGATCACGGTGCACGGCGAGGGCCTCCGCCTGGCGGCCGGTGCGGTGCAGGGCGAGCATCAGCTGACGGTGGTACGCCTCGCGCAGCGGATGCCCGGCGACGAGGGCCGCCAACTCGGGGATCAGCGCCGTCAACCGGGCTCCGCCGACGGCGAGTTCGGCGTCGTGACGCCACTCCAGCAGGAGCAGCCGCGCCTCCTCCAGGCGCTGGACGAGGGCGTAGCCGCCGAGGTCGGCGGGGAGCCCGCTGAGCGGGGTGCCGCGCCAGAGCGCGAGCGCGGCCGTGCAGGCCCGCGCGACGGCGGGCCAGTCCTGCCGGGCGTGCGCGGCGCGCGCCTCGGCGACCCGGGCATCGAACACGTCAACGTCCAACTCGCCCTGGTCGACGCGCAGGAGATAACCCGGCGGCACGGCCCTGAGCCGTTCGGGCTCGTCCAGGAGCCGGCGCAGCCGGGTGACGTGGTTGTGCAGGGACGCCTGCGCGGAGACGGGCGGTGCGCCGCCCCACAGGGCGTCCTTCAGCGACTCGACCGAGACCACCCGGCCGGACTCCAGCAGCAGCGCGGCGAGCAGGGTGCGCACCTTGGGGCTGCCGATGGGCCGGACGCCGTTGTCGGGGGCGTCGTCGGCCGGCTGCCGCGGCGGCCGGGGGGCGTTGTGCGAGATACCGTACGGCGGTCGGTCGTAGAGGACCGGCGGGCCCAGCAGTCCGAACCGCAGCTCGCACCGCCGCATCACGCCGCTCCACTGCCCTTCCGGGCGGCCGGGGCCGCCCGCGCTCCGCGGCGGGCACGCCCGCCGTCCCGTGGCGGAATTCCGCCCTGTCCACAGCGGTTTCCCGCCACCCCTTGCCTGCCGTTCCGGCCCGGAACGGCCTGTCCAGCGGCCCGTTTCCCTGACCACCGAACGACTTCCGGCCAACCGGTGCACGACCCGCCGACGAACCGTTGGCCACATGTTAGCGATCCGTTGGTGAGTCCTGATGTGATCTTTGCATCGGATCTGGCCCGACGGCGCGCGCGTGAGTCGCGTAACTCGGGGGAGTGTCGCCGCAGGCCGGATCCGGGGACGCACACGGGCCCCGGTCGGCGGAGGTGAACGACCGGGGCCGCGTCCCGTTCGTCCGGCCGGCTCAGATCACCGGCGGGCGTCCGAGGCGGGTGAGGCGCCACACCGTTCGCCAGCGCATGGGGCGCCGCTCGCCGGCGGATTCCCGCAGCCCTTCCACGAACCCGCCGAACCACGCCTTCAGCCCGGCCGCGGAACGGATGCGGGCGAGCGTGAGCAGCGTCCACACCGCGAGGTGCACCGGGACGAGCGGCAGCGGCAGCCGGCGCCGGACCAGCCAGACGCGGTTGCGGGCGTTGACCCGGTAGTAGATGGCGTGCCGCGCCGGCGAGGTCTTCGGGTGCCGGAGCAGCAGCTCGGGGGCGTACAGGATCTTCCAGCCGGCATCGACGGCCCGCCAGGCGAGGTCCGTCTCCTCGTGCGCGAAGAAGAAGTGGGCGGGCCAGTCGCCGGTCTCGGCCAGCATGTCCATGCGCAGGGCGTGGCCGCCGCCGAGGAACCCGGTGACGTAACCCCCGCGCATCGGATCGGACTTGCCGACCCTCGGCACGTGCCGCTGCTGGGTCTCGCCGTGCTGGTCGGCGATGCGGAAGCCGACGATGCCGAGGCGCGGATCGGCGGCATACAGGTCCCGCACCCGCCGCAGCACGTCGGCGTCGACGAGCAGCCCGTCGTCGTCCAGCTCCACGACGACGTCGACGTCCCCGAACTCCCGCAGCCGGGCGAGGGCCACGTTCCGGCCGCCGGGGCACCCGAGGTTCTCGTCCACGTCGAGGGTGGTGACCTCGCCGGGCAGGGAGAGCCGGGCGGCGAACTCGGGCAGCCGGCACCCGTTGCCGACGACGACGATGCGCGCGGGGGCGAGGTCCTGCTTGGCCACGGACTCCAGCAGGGCGTCGACCTCGGCAGGCCGGTTGCCCATGGTCACCACGGCGACGGCGATCCTCGGTTCCACCACGTCCCTCACCCCATCATCCGGCCGACCGCGGCACCATCTGCCCGCGCGGTGCCCATAGTTCACCACGATGTTGCCTCAGATCCCCGGATCGGACCTGCTCCCCTTCGCTGTGCATCCTTTTTGCGCCGCTTCGCCGCCGACAGCTGTTTCCCGGCTCCGCGCACGGCCGGCGAAGCCAGTGCTGCGCACACCCTTCCGGCCCCGGCGCTAGCTGCCACGCCGTACCGCCCCCGCAAGGATCAGACCCTCGACCGCCTCGTACTGCCGGCGCTGCTCCTCCGCCGTCCGGCGCCCGGAGAGCATCGTGCCGGCCCAGCCGAGGGCGAAGCCCAGGGGAACGCTCACCACGCCGGTGGTGGTGAAGGGGAACCAGTTGAAGTCGGCCTGCGGGAAGGCGGAGAGGGGAGAGCCGGAGACCAGGTTGGATCCGGTCATGAGGACGACGGTGGACACCGTGCCGCCGATGAGGGTGAACAGCAGGCCCATGCGGGTGTAGCGGCGCCAGAAGAGGCTGTAGACGAGCGCCGGTGCCAGGGCGGAGGCGCCGATGGAGACCGACAGCAGCACCAGCGGCTGCAGGTTGTGGTGCTGGACGAGCGTGGCCAGCAGGATGGTGGGGGCGCCCACGGCCAGGGCGGACACCCGGGCGAGCGTCATCTCGCGGCGCGGGGTCGTGGAGCGCAGGTTGGGTGCGAAGAGGTCGTGGGCGAGGGTGTTCGCACACGCCAGGATCATCCCGGCGACCGAGGCCAGCAAGGTGAGGAAGAGCGCCGTGGTGACCATGGTGAACAGGAAGGTCTCGCCCGTCGACACGTCCGCCCCGAACGCGGCCCGCACGCCCAGCAGATAGGCGGTGCGGCCCTGGGGATCGGCGCCCGCGATCGCGGCCCGCCCGATCACCGCCGTCGCGCCGAAGCCGATGACGGTGATGATCAGCACGAAGAGGGCGACGCACGGCACCGCCCAGGACATCGACCGGCGCACCTGGCGGGCGCTGCTCGCGGTGTACATGCGCATGGTGACGTGCGGCAGGCAGCCGGCGCCGAGGACGACGGTGAGCTCCGAGCTGATCATGTCGAGCCTGGGGTACGACCCGCCGGAGAACTCCATGCCGGGGTGCAGATAGGTCGTCCCCACCCCGCTCCGCGCCGCCGCCGCGGAGAACAGTCTGCCCGCGTCCCAGTCGAACTGCCGCATCAGCAGGAAGGCCACGATGGCGCCGGAGCCCAGCAGCATGACGATCTTCAGGATCTGGACCAGGGCCGTGCCCTTCATGCCGCCGATCGCCGCGTAACTGATCATGAGCGCGCCGATTCCGACGATGCAGCCGGTCTTCAGCGAGTCGCTGGAGAAGCCGAGGATGAACGACAGCAGATCGCCGGTGCCGGCGAGCTGGATCAGCATCATGGGAACCAGCGCCGCGATGGTCGTGGCACACGCGGCGATGCGCACCGCCCGTCCCGGGGTCCGCCGCGCCAGGACGTCGCCCATGGTGAACCGGCCCGCGTTGCGCAGCGGTTCGGCCAGCAGGAACATCAGCAGCATCAGGGACAGGGCCGTGCTCAGCGCGAGGACGACGCCGTCGTACCCGTTCAGCGCTATCACCCCGCCGGTGGACAGGACCGTCGCCGCGGAGATGTAGTCCCCGGCGATGGCCAGGCCGTTGCGCATCGACGACAGCGATCCGTACCCCGTGTAGAACTCGTCGAGGTCGTCCCGGTCGGGCCCCGTCATCACGCACAGCAGCAGGATGACCGTGGCGACCGCCGTGAACGCCACCAGAGACATCGCCTGCTCGGAATCGCCGAACCCGCTCACCGTGCCGCCCCCCGCCGCGCGTCCGCCTCGGCCTGCTTGCGCATGCGGTCCGCTATCGGGTCGACCCTGCGGCGCGCCGTGTACTCGTACAGCCAGATCGACAGGCAGGTGACGGGCAACTGCAGCAGCCCGAGCAGCAGCCCGGTCGGGACGCCACCGGACACCGTGCCGGTCATCAACGACGGCGCGAAGGCGGACAGCAGGAGGAAGAGCGAGAAGTAACCGAGCGCCGTGAACGTCGCCGCACGCCGCTGCCGGCGGTAGGCGCCTCGCAGGGACCCGAGGTCACTGGGCCGGCCGACCACCGCGAGGCGCATCGTTTCTGCACTCTGCGGCTGCGGCGGCCAGGAGGGGACGAACGGTGGAGCGGACGGCAGGAAGGGGTCGTAGGGCGGTGGCGGGTGGTGCGGTTGGTATTCGGGGGACGAGAACGCGTCTGTCATCCCGTGTCTCCTTGCGTGGCTCGGGGCCCGTGCGGACCGCAGGGAGCGGGGGGTGTGCGCACGCTACTGGCAGGTAGGCGTTTAGGCGAGGGTTTCCGCAAACTGAATAGTCGGTATGCGGGGAGGCGCTGGTCACAGGAGGACGGGCCGACCGCACCGGCCGGGCTCCATGAAGGGCCTCCGCCTGCGACAGGCGCACGGACGGGCCGGGGCGTGGGCCGAGCAGCGCACCGACGGGTGCACCGACGGGTCAGGGCGTGGCCGCGCGCCAC
The DNA here is from genome assembly GCF_047340315.1 of Streptomyces sp. AF1A. Lineage (NCBI taxonomy): Bacteria > Bacillati > Actinomycetota > Actinomycetes > Kitasatosporales > Streptomycetaceae > Streptomyces > Streptomyces sp. AF1A. The sequence continues at coordinate 13,826 of NZ_JBLEBI010000032.1, read as the reverse complement.
ACCGACAGGCGCACGGACGGGCCGGGGCGTGGGCCGAGCAGCGCACCGACGGGTGCACCGACGGGCCGGAGCGCCGCGGAACAGCGCACCGACAGGTCAGGGCGTGGCCGAGTTCAGCCGCCGTACCAGGGCGACCGCCTCCTGTTCCCCGCCTCGCGGAGCGTCGGGCCACTCGTCGACCCGGTCCCACCAGTAGTCACGCGGGGTTCCCGGGTAGCGGGGAAGGAGGTGAACGTGCAGGTGCGGAACGTTGTCCCCGATGACGGCGGCGTACACATGCTCGGCACCGGCGACTTCGCGGAGCCGGCGCGCCGCGTGGGCACACCACTGCCCTACCCGTTGCGCCTCCGCGTCCGTGAGATCGGCCAGACCAGGAGCGTGCCGACGCGGTTCCACGAGCAGATGGCCCAGGTAGACCGCATCGGAGCCGCCGGGCGCCCGCGGGGACAGGTGCGAGACGACCACAAGATCGTCGTTCCATACCGGGCCTCCCGGCATCAGGGACTCCTCACGGTGCTTGCCGCAGACGAAGCAGTCCGGCAGCCCGAGCTCATGTGTCATGTCCGGAATGATGCCCGCATGCAGGGCAGGCCGCCCTGGGTCCGAGGGGCCCGATGCCCTTCCCTTCGCGACCGCCACCGGGGCGTCCAGGGTCGGCACAGCCCGAGATGCTGGGTGGTCAAGGGGTGACTAGCGTGGAGGGAAAGGGCCGCGATCCGGGCGTACGCCCGCCGCCGACGGCGAGGGCCCTGGTGTCCGGGCCGCCAGGCGCAGGCGTGCTCCGCCTCCACGGCGACATCGACGACCGCGACGAGTCTCCTTGGGTCCGCCGCGGCATCCCCTTGGTGCCGGGCACCCGACGACGGGCCGGGCCGGGGGTGGAAGGAAGGAAGGCCCATGAAGGCACAACGCGCCAGGCGACTGTTCGCAGCATCCGCGGTCGGCCTTCTCATGGCCGGCGCGGCCACGATCGGCGCGGCGGGAACGGCCTCCGCAGCCGCTCCGACCCACGCCCCCACCAACCACGGCCGCTGCTGGTCGGGCGACTGCTACGGCTACGGCTACGGCAACCGGGGCGGCTTCTTCCGCAACGGCGGCTTCGGCTACGGCGGCTTCGGCGGCTACGGCTACGGCTACGGCTACGGCGGCTACGGCTACGGCTATCCCGGGTTCAACGGCGGCCCCGTGGTGGTCGTGCTGGGCTGAGTCAGGGAGACAGCACAGGCCCACGCCGGAATCGAAGAAGACCCAGGTCCATGACAGCGACCTGGGTCTTCACGCACCCTTCCTCTGCCCCGGACCGGAAGAGGTTTTCTCGCACGGGTCGAAGACCGGTCCCGCGTACCAGGAGTGGATGCCAGTCCGCGTCAGGCTTGTCCGAGGCGAGGTCGGCGGTTTGGCCTTCGCGTCCCGTCAGGTCGCTGCCGGTTCGGGCGGAAGCAGCACCCCCGCCGTCAGGCCGGTGGTCAGGAGATCCGCGTAGTCGCGGGCCAGTTCGGTGGCTTGGCGGGCGGCGGTGCGTAGTTCGTGGACGCGGCGGAAGGCTTCGCCGTAGCGGCGTTGCTCCTGGAGGGGCAGGAGCGGTACGCGCAGTCGGCCGGGTTGGAGGTGGATGGTGGTGCTGCCGGTGGATGCCCCGGTGATGTTGTCGTGCACGCCGACGAAGCCCGCGAGGAACCAGGGGTCCAGTCGTGTCGGGTCGGGACGCAGAAGGTAGAGGTCATGGCCGAGCAGAACACCGATGTCCCGCTCTTCGGCCAGTCGGGCCATGCTCCCGCTGCCCCCGGGGAACATCCGCACCAGAACGTCGCCTTCGGCGATGGCCGGTGACGATTTCAAAGGCACGCTGTCGAGGAAGGTGCCCGAGGCGGATACGCCGTCCGCGATGTCGGTGCCGTAGAGGACCAACCGTCCAGCGTTCTCGGCCCTCCATCGCGCACCCTCGGTCTTCTCCCGGACGTCGTTCGCCGCCCGCAGGATCTCCAGGGCGCCGCCGCGGGCGAGGTCGGAGATGGTGGCTGTGCGCCACTGCCGTGGGAAGCCGCCGGTGGGCTGCCATGTGCCCTGGGCGGCTTCGGCGAGGAGGCCGGTGTGCTCGGTCAGTTGCTTGCGGTGCTCCTCGGCCTGCCGTGCCACCTGGGCTGGGTCGATGTCGGCGGGCAGGGCGCGGACCTGGCGGGCTGGAGTGAGGTCGACGACCTCGTCGAGGAGGTCCACGACGGGGACCGCGCGGGCGATGCCGGGCTCGTCGGAGAAGGACTCCGGGTCGGCTCGGAAGGCCGTCCAGTGGTCCAGGACGGTGTCGGTCAACTCGTCCCAGTCGAGGGCGCCGCGGCGCCGGCGCGTCCCCAGCGGGCCGAGCGTGCTGTCGGCCCGGCTGCGTGGCCTGTCCTGTTGCCGCTCACCGCCGGCGTCCACGAACAGCACCGAGGTGCGGTCCGGGCCGTCTGGCTCGGGGGCTTGCAGGATCCACAGCTGGAGTCCGATGTGCAGGGGTGCGGCCGCGCCGGGCGGGAGGGCGGCTACGGCGCGCAGGGAGCCGCTGCGTACCAGTTGGGCGCGTACGCGGCGACCCGAGGCGCGTGCGGCGATGGCGGGGGGCAGGAGCAGCACCGCGTAACCGCCGGGGCGCAGATGGGCCAGGGCGTGCTGGATCCAGGCGAGTTCGGACTCCATGCGCGGTGGGACGCCGTAGGCCCAGCGGGGGTCGTAGGCCAGTTCGTCGTGGCCCCAGTCGCGGTCGCCGTAAGGGGGGTTGCACAGCACCGCGTCCACTGGGGGCTGCGGGAAGGCGTCGTGGCGCAGGCTGTCACCGGCCTGTACGGCCACCGCCGCGTCGGGCGTGGCGAGTAGCAGGCGTACCGCGCTGCGTTGGGCCTGCACCGGCAGGGCGTCCTGGCCGTACAGCTCGCGGGCACCGTGGCGTGCGGCGGCGGCCAGCAGGGTGCCGCTGCCGCACGCCGGGTCCAGGACGCGGGTCGTGCCGGTGGGCAGCAGACGTGCCATGAGGTCGGCCAGGCGGTCGGGGGTCTGGTAGGTGCCAGTGGAGGCGCTGTCCTCCAGTTCCCGCTCGGCGAGCACGTCGAGGACGGCCTGCGCGCCCTCCTCCCGTACGCAGTGGATCAGCGCCCGCACGATGCCTGCGTCGGCCGCCGTGAAGGGGACGACCTCGGTCAGCGGCACTGCGTCGGCGAGCTCGGCGACGGCGGCGTCGGCGTGTGCGGCGAGGTCCGCGTCCGGCAGGCCGGCCAGCGCGGTCAGCTCGTGCGGGGAGCGGCCGGAGGTGGCGAGGACGAGCGGGAGCAGCGGTGCGGCCGAGTCGGCACCCGCGGGGCGCAGTCGCAGCAGGGTGCGGAGTTCCTCGGCGGGGGCGGCGGCGGTGGTCTGTCCGCGGGAGCGGAGCCAGGCGCGCACGGTTTCCAGGTCGTAGAGAGGGCTGGTCTCGGTGCCGCCGGTCGGTGCCGGGAAGTCCTCGTGCCGGCGGCGCCAGTTGCTGACGGTGGCGCGCGTGACCCCCGCGATGCGGGAGATCTCCGCGGCTGTCACCTGGGCTGACGGCTGGGCCATGACGCGTTCTCACCTCTCATGGGGGGACAGCGGCCACGATACCTCTACCTAAACCTGTTAACAGGTTTGACAGTGCTTTCAGTGTGCTGCTTATCTGTAGACGCTTCCGGTCGGCAGTGAGCCCGGCGGAGGCACCCGGGGCCGTTTTGGCCGCTTCGGCCTGCCCTGGGACACCAGATGAGGCCTCACGAGGGGGGAGACCTGCTTGACCGAGACGGGCGAGCCCGAACTGACCGTGTACCACCGCCACCTGGCGCAGTTGCCGAAGCGCGAGGACGGGGAGAACTTCCGGGCCTTGCTCGGCCAGGCCCGCCACATCACCGGTAAGTCCTACGAGACCAACCTCTACGACCACCAGCAGGCCTTCCGCCTCCTGTGGCGCCACCTGGAGCGCAGCGGCTACCTCCGCCGCGCCCACCGCGAGGCTCGCGCCCGCCTCGCCTCCGGTCACGTCGGGCCCGACGAGCGCGCCGAGCTGGAGCTGTTCCTCACGGTCTACGGCCAGGTCCACCCGTCGAGCGTCACCGGCGCCTGATCCACACGAGGCCGCCGACTCCCGGCCAAGCCCGGCCCGCGCTGCATGCGCGGCGCCGTCCCGCACCTCGAACTGCCGCGCCTGGTCCCGCTGTGGGCTCCAGGCACCCTCGCCACCTGGGCGGCCTGACACACATTCCAGCTTCACACATCACACGCACCCGCAAGGCGCATCCACATCCCATGGGGGGACCATGAGCCAGCAGCAGTACCCGCAGCAGCCGCAGCCCGGTTGGGGCGGCCCGCAGCAGCAGGGCTACGGCACTCCGCCGTTCCAGCCGCAGCCGCCGAAGAAGTCGAAGGCAGGGAAGATCGTCGGCTTCGGCTGCCTCGGCGTCGTCGCCCTCTTCGTCCTGATCGGGATCGCCGCCGCGGCCGGCGGCGGAAACGGCGACTCCACCGACACCGGCGCCAAGGACAAGGCCGTCGCCGCCGGCCGCACACCGAAGTCCCACAAGGCTCAGTCGACGCCCGCTCAGCAGACGAAGACGCAGGCGGAGCAATTCGAGGCCTGCGTCGCCAAGTCCGGCACGACCACGGAGAAGAAGGCCGTCCAGCACGTCACGAAGGTGACCGGCACGGACAAGCGGAACGACATCCTGGACTCGGCCGAGGTGTACACCGACTTCACTGGCGGGCTCATGAGCCCCAACCAGGGTGACGCGAAGCTGATCGCGTCGGCGTTCGCGTCGTGCTACGAGTCGAAGAACGGGCTCGTCACCGTGTACGGCAAGGACGGCGACATGATCGCGAACGGCAACTACTGACCTTGCCACCCGACTGGTCCCGCCGGCCCGCGACGGCGGGACCTCGTCCACGCGGCAGCAGCCGTTTCAGCCGCCCGCTCAGATACCACCGAAGAAGAAGAGCAAGGCCAAGACCTGGCCTCGACTGCCTCGCCGTCGCGGCCCTTGCCACCGCGATCTCCGCTGCGGGCAGCGACATGTCCGACGCCGTCACGGCCAACAGTCGGACGGCCGTACCCATGGACGCCTTCAGCCATGCGTGCCCTGCGCGACGACATGCTGTCCGGTGCTGCAGGCAAACAAGTTGGACACACCGAAGATCACAAGAACATCACACACCTTCACAACTCTCACACATATCGGCCTGCTGGATGTAACTTGATGCAGCTTTCAACAACAAGGGGACGAATTGCAGACGGATGCAGACCTGCCCGATCCGGGCATGACTCTGCCCATCCGCATGTGAGGCCGCGCTGCCACGCCGTGTGTGCTGCCGCACCCTGGCCTTGCGCACGGTCGAACCGTGACTGCCCTTCGTCCCCGATGGTCAACGGGGAACAGCTATGGAGCTAGACATGGGAGTCAATGCCGCCCAGGGGCCCACGGTTGCCGCGGCGGCGGCCGATGACGGTGCTCCGGCCCCGCGCCTTACGGTCGTCGGAACGGGCTATCTCGGCGCCACCCACGCGATCTGCATGGCGGTTCTGGGATTCGACGTCCTGGGCGTGGACGTGGACGCGGGCAAGGTTGACAGGCTCAACGAAGGGCAGGTGCCCTTCTTCGAGCCGGGCCTTCCTGAGTTGCTGACCAAGGCGCTGGACTCTGGCCGGCTGCGGTTCACCACGAGCTTCGCCGAAGCCGCTGACTTCGGTGACGTCCACTTCGTCTGCGTGGGCACGCCTCAGCGGCCGGATTCCGATGCGGCGGACCTGCGGTACGTCGACAGTGCGGTGGAGGAACTGGCGGCGCATCTGCGCAGGCGTGCTCTGGTGGTCGGCAAGTCCACGGTGCCTGTTGGTACCGCGGCTCGGCTGACGGAGCTGGTGCGGCGTGTGGCGCCGGCTGGTGACGAGGTCGAACTGGCCTGGAATCCTGAGTTCCTGCGCGAGGGATTCGCCGTCGACGACACGCTCCGGCCCGACCGACTCGTCTTCGGTGTCTCCTCGGAGTGGGCGGAGAAGCAGCTGCGCGCGGCGTTCGCGCCTGTCATCGCCGAGGGTACGCCGGTGGTGGTGACTGACCTGACGACCGCCGAGCTGGTCAAGGTGGCGGCCAACTCCTTCCTGGCCACCAAGATCTCCTACATCAACGCCATGGCGGAGGTCTGCGAGACGGTCGGCGGGGATGTGACCCAACTGGCCGAGGCGCTGGCCTACGACGACCGGATCGGTGGGCGCTTCCTCAGTCCCGGGCTGGGCTTTGGCGGGGGTTGCCTTCCCAAGGACATCCGGGCGTTCGCGCACCGTGCCGAAGAACTCGGGGTGGGTCAGGCGGTCGGCTTCCTGCGCGAGGTGGACGCGATCAACAAGCGTCGCCGTACCCGCACGGTGGACCTCGTCAGGGAACTAGCGGGCGGCAGCCTGCACGGTGTGAGGGTGACGGCGCTGGGGGCTGCCTTCAAGCCGAACTCCGACGACATCCGTGACGCGCCGGCCCTGGACGTCGCGCGCAGTCTGCATCGCATGGGGGCCGTCGTCACTGTCGTCGATCCTGCCGCCACCGATAACGCGCGGCGCTGCCATCCAGAGCTCACCTACGCCACCGATGCCCTTGCTGCAGCGGCGGGTGCCGACGTAGTCGTCCTGCTGACCGAGTGGAACGAGTTCCGTCACATCGATCCCGATGCCATGGGTGCCGCTGTCGCCCACCGGCGCATCGTCGATGGCCGCCACGCCCTTGATGCGGCCCAGTGGCGTGCGGCCGGCTGGGAGTACCGCGCCCTCGGCCGGCCCTGAAGCCCGCGGGCTCCAAAGCCCTAATTCACCTAAGACCCCCAGCAACTGACGTCGCGTTGCGCAATGCGTTCTGGATCACAAAGCGACACCTGAGATTCCGTTCAACCTGCACATGCAATCTTCACATTTTCTCCATCTTTCCTACTCCGAGGGGAGCTCTCATGTCTGATGGACAACAGCTTGCTGCAACGGGTGCCGGCGGCCTCACGATTGCCGGCGTGACGATCTACACCGGCTGGTGGATGCTCGCGGTAGCCGCCGGCATCGTCCTTGCGGGGATATTCGTCACCCGCGTGGGTTTCCGCAGGCGTCAGTCCGTGGGTGAGGAGTGAGCCGCAGACAACGCGGCCAGGCACCGGTGCTGTCCGCGTGGCAGCACCGGTCGGGCACGGTCCTCATCGCCATCTTTGGCCTGGCCCTGCTCACCGTCTGGACTGCCCACCACGTGCTCGTGGTCTCCAGCTGGGACTCCAAGACCACCGGACGGCTGTCCTTCGTGTGGCTGAGCACGTTCATTCTCTTCGTCATCCAGGTCACCCTCTACCACCTGGACCGGCCCACCCGCGTATCCGCCAAGGCACGTGAACGCCTCGACCGGCTCCACGTGTCGATCCTGATGCCCGTCTACAACGAGGACCCCGGCTACCTCAGGCTCGGCCTGGAATCGTTCCTGCAGCAGACCCGCCGTCCCGACAGCGTTCACGTCGTCGACGACGGTTCCACCGCCACGGACTACGCCGAAGTGCGTGACTGGTGGTTGCAGGCCGCCCCGCAGGCAGGTGTTGCCACGACCTGGCAGCGTGTCCCCAACGGCGGCAAGCGGCACGCCCAGGCGCACGGCGTCGAAGCCAGCCCGGACGCCGACATCTACATCACGGTGGACTCCGACTCCTACCTCGATCCGCACGCGGTCGAGGAGATCCTCAAGCCCTTCTCCAAGCGCCGCGTGCAGTCGGTCGCCGGCATCGTCATCGCGACGAACAACAAGGGTCCCAGCCGCCCTGTGTACAGCCCGCCGCCGGGACACGGCTCCCGCAAGGCCATCCGGCGGGCCAAGCGGGACCATCGCAAGGCCCTCCTTCACTGGCGCAGCAGTCAACTCCTGGCCCGCACCACGGACCTGTGGTTCGTGACCTCGCAGATGGTCGACCGCTCCGGGCAGTCCGCCGTAGGCGCCGTCATGGTCAACTCCGGCCCGCTGGCGGCCTACCGGGCCGCCGTCGTCCGCGACAACCTCGGCTCCTACCTGAACGAGACCTTCATGGGCCGCGGTGTCGCCTTCAGCGACGACAGCATGCTCACCCTCTACGCGCAGGAGCGCGGCCTGACGGTCCAGCAGACCACCGCCATCGTCTTCACCGCCATGCCCGAACGCTGGAACCATTTCGGACGGATGTACCTGCGCTGGATGCGCGGCTCCACGATCCGCTCCATCTGGCGCATGCGCTACCTCTCCATGGCCCGGCCCGCCTTCTGGCTCCACGCCATCCGTTGGATCCAGATGGTTCTCACCCAGCTCGTCACCATCTGGCTGATCCTGGTGGAACCCGTCGCCTACGACAACAGGCCCCCGCTGAGCATGCTGTGGATCCCCTTCCTCCTCGGCTGGGCCCAGGGTCTCCGCTACCTCGGCATCATCCGCACCGACGAACGTATCCGCTCGAGGATCATGACCTGGCTGATGATGCCCCTGGCCATCATCATGGCCTGGACCTGGTTCCGCTGGCTGCGCTGGTACGGCATCTCCACCTGCGCCAAAACCGGCTGGGGCACCCGCCAGAACGGCGCCGAAGTGTCCCTCGCCGGCAGCACCCCGACCCCAGCCCCCGCGGCCGTACCGCCGACCACTCAGGTCGCGCAGACGGTATACGCCCCGACTGACCCCTGGCACGAAGAAGCAGCCACCCACCACTACTGGCCGCCCACCGCCACCCCCTCACCCTGACCCTCTGTCCCCGGTGACCACCCGCAGCAGCGGGGACAGGCACTGAACAACCATTGCCCTCACATATGGCCGGACTGCTACCGGGCCAGTGTCATGGTTACGAACGGGTTGGGGCACTGGCTGAGCTGCGTTCGGCGGCACCTACGCTCAGCTCCCAACGCGATACGACCGGCGCCTCAACGGTTTCCACCGGGCCGGAGGGAGTAATTGTCAATCCCTGATCAGTTGAGGCCGATCATGTCGCGAGGCTGACAAGGCCTTCGATGAGGTCGAAGGCCGGCCCCCGCTCACGGGCGCATGACGCAGAACTCGTTGCCATCGGGGTCCTGCATCGTGATCCAGTCCTCACGCTCAACCTGAACCGTTGCCCCGAGGGCGCACAGCCGTTTGACCTCTGCGGCCGCATCGGTCGTGCTCAGGTCGAGATGGACTCGGTTCTTGGTCCGCTTGTCTTCTGGGACCAGTTGAAAGAAGACGCGGGGCAACCTGCTGTCCGTGCCAACGAGCAGGACAGTGGGGTCGTCCTCCGGGTCGTTGATACCCAGGGAACGCAGCCGGGCCAGCTCCTCCTCGTCGTACGGAGCGATTTCGTAGTCGTCCAGGGCTTGCGCCCAGAATCGGGCGGATGACGCCGGATGAGGGCTGTCGAAGACGATGTCCTTGATGGATGCCACAGGACTCCCTTCAGGAAGGGAACACGAGCGAGGTGACTCGAACGTCTCTCGTGGGTAACTGGTGAGGATGGTAGATCAGTTGACGGGGCTCAGGCCGCGCTGAGCTCGCGTCGTTCGACGAGCCGGCCGCGTTCGAACGGGCTCCGGCACGGGCGGGGGCGACGAGATGGGGCGCGTTCACGGCCCGCCACCGCTGCTGGGCGGTCTCGACGAGCTTGAAGACCATCGCGAGGGCGGCGGTGCGGGAGCCGGCCCCGCGGGTGACCTTGGTCCGCGGGCGGACGGTGGCGAAGATGGTCTCGATGGGGTTGGTGATGCGCGGGTGGATCCAGTGCACGGCAGGGAAGTCGTAGCCTGCGACTACGCGCCGGACCACCTTGGACCCATCGGGCCGGTTTTCCGACTTCAGAGGGCAGTGGACTGGACCCGCCCGCTGACCACAAGAACGATGAAGGCCCAGGTCAGAGACTACGACCCGGGCCTTTCGCGTGGAGCCGCTTTCGGGATTCGAACCCGAGACCTACGCATTACGAGTGCGTTGCTCTGGCCATCTGAGCTAAAGCGGCGCGTCGCCCGCACCTATGGTGCGATCGGCGACGTCGGTAAGTCTACACAGTTTCCGGGGGTGCTTCGTACTGGCCCCGGAGCGGGTGGGTCCGGGGCCAGTACGAGGGCTATGAGCAGCGCTTTCCCTCGGCCGGCGGGGTGCCGGTGAGGAGGTAGGTGTCGATCGCGGAGTCGATGCAGGTGCTGCCGCGGCCGTAGGCGGTGTGGCCGTCGCCGACGTAGGTCAGCAGGCGGCCGGAGGAGAGCTGGTGGGCCAGGGACTGGGCCCAGCGGTAGGGGGTCGCCGGGTCGCGCGTGGTGCCGACCACCACGATCGGCGCGGCGCCCCTGGCCTCGATGCGGTGCGGCACCCCCGTGGCCTCAACCGGCCAGTACGCGCAGTTCAGCGAGGCCCAGGCGAGCCCCTCCCCGAAGACGGGGGACGCCTTCTCGAAGGCGGGCAGCGCCTTCTCCACCTGGTCGGGGCCGGTGAATGCGGGCGGCAGGTCCAGGCAGTTCACGGCGGCGTTGGCCATCATCAGGTTGCTGTAGTGGCCGCTCGCGTCCCGCTCGTAGTAGGTGTCGGCGAGGGCGAGCAGGCCCGCCCCGTCGTGGTCCTGCATCGCCGAGGTCAGCGCCTCGCGCAGCTGCTCCCACGCGCTCTGGTCGTACATCGCCGCGATCACGCCGATGGTGGCCAGTGCCTCGCCGAGCCGGCGGCCGTCCGCGTCGCCCGCCGGGATGGGGTGGGCGTCCAGCTCGCGGAAGAAGGCCTTGAGGCGGTCGCCGGCCTGCCCGGGTGTCGTGCCGCTGCCGCCGAGCGGGCAGTCCGTGTGCCGCACGCAGTCCTTGGCGAAGGCCTGGAACGCCGTCTCGAAGCCCGCCGTCTGGTCGAGGTTCATCGTGCGGGCGTCGAGGGAGGGGTCCATCGCGCCGTCCAGGACCATGCGGCCCACCCGGCCGGGGAACAGGCCGGCGTACGTCGCCCCGAGGAAGGTGCCGTACGACGCCCCGACGTAGTTCAGCCTCTGCTCGCCCAGTACCGACCGCAGGATGTCCATGTCCCGTGCCGCCTCCACGGTCGAGACGTGCCGCAGCAGCCGCGCGGAGTGCGCTCCGCAGCTCTGCGCGAACTCCTGGTCCGCCGTGACCAGCGCGTCGCGCTCCCGTTGGTCGTCGGGGGTCTGGTCCGTCTGCGTGAACGCGTCCATCTGGCGGCCGTCGAGGCATTCGACGGGCTCGCTGCGGGCGACACCGCGCGGGTCCATCGCGACGATGTCGTAGCGGGCGCGGATTCCGGTGGGGTAGCCGACGCCGGCGTACTGCTGCAGGTAGGCGATCGCCGAGCCGCCCGGACCACCCGGGTTGACCAGCAGCGAACCGAGCGGCTTGCCCGGGCCGGTGGCGTTCTTGCGCGCGACGGCGAGCCGCACGTCGCCCGCGCCGGGCCTGGCGTAGTCCAGCGGGGCCTTCATCGTCGCGCACTGGAATCCGGGGACGCCGCAACTGCGCCACGTCAGCCGCTGCGTGTAGTACGGCGTCAGTGCCGCGGGCGTCGCACGCGGCAGCGCGGCCAGCGCCGCGTGCGCCGCACCGTCCGACGCGGTCGGGCCGCCGGAGGAGCAGGCGGACACGAGCAGGGTTGCGGCCATGAGGAGTGCGGCCGTGAGGCGGGCCGTGGTGCGAGTGCCGGGAGATGGCCTGGTGTGCATCAGGCGAGCGTAACGCTGAGCGACGTCACGCATGCGGTGCGTGCGCAATGTGGCCTCGTACGAGGGACAGCGGCGGCTTCGCGGCAGGATCATCGTCGTCGGCCTCCTCGCGGACTGCCCTCACCCCGCCCGCAGGGCCATCGTCATCGCCTCCACGGCCAGCAACGGGGCCACGTTGCGGTCCAGGGCCTCACGACAGGCGGCGATCGCCTCGATGCGCCGCAGGGTCGACTCGGGGCGGCTGCCCCGGGCCAGCCGCTCCAACGCGTCCTCCACGTCGGCGTTGGCGATCGCCACGCGGGAGCCGAGCTGGAGCGCGAGGACATCGCGGTAGAAGGCGGTGAGGTCGCCGAGGGCGACGTCCAGGCTGTCGCGCTGCGTCCGGGTTCTGCGGCGCTTCTGCATGTCCTCGAGGTCCTTCATGACGCCCGCCGTGCCGCGCGGCAGCCGGCCGCCCTGGGCCGCACCGAGCGCCGCCTTCAGCTCCTCGGCCTCCTTGCCGTCCATCTCCTCGGCAAGCTGCTTGGCGTCCTCGGCCGCCGCGTCGACCAGCTCCTGGGCGGCCTTGAGGCACGCGCCCACCTCGTCCAGGCGCAGGGGCAGCTTCAGCACGGCCGCGCGGCGCTCGCGGGCCGCCGGGTCGGTGGCCAGGCGCCGGGCACGGTCGACGTGTCCCTGGGTGGCGCGGGCGGCGGCCGCGGCGACCTCCGGTTCGATGCCGTCGCGCCGTACCAGCATGTCGGCGACCGCGTCGACGGACGGGGTGCGCAGGTTCAGGTGGCGGCAGCGGGAGCGGATGGTCGGCAGGACGTCCTCGATGGAGGGGGCGCACAGCAGCCAGACCGTGCGGGGGGCGGGCTCCTCCACGGCCTTGAGGACGGCGTTGGCCGACTTCTCGTTCAGCCGCTCGGCGTCCTCGACCAGGATGATCTGCCAGCGGCCGTTCGCCGGTGCGGTGAACGACTTGCGGACCGTGTCCCGCATGTCCTTCACCAGGATCTCGGAACCGACCGCGGCGACCGTGGACACGTCCGCGTGCGTGCCGAGCAGCGCGGTGTGGCAGCCGTCGCAGAAGCCGCAGCCGGGGGCTCCGCCCAGGGCGCGGTCGGGGCTCACGCACTGCAGGGCCGCGGCGAAGGCCCGTGCCGCCTGGTTCCGGCCCGCTCCGGGCGGGCCCGTGAACAGCCAGGCGTGGGTCATCTTCGACGTCTCGGGCAGCGGCTCGTCGGCCGCGGCGGCCGTGACGAGGGCGTCGGCGTCCCGCGCGGCGGCATCGAGCACCGCGCTCACCTTCTCCTGCCCGACGAGGTCGTCCCACACGGTCACCGGTCACGCCGCCCTTCCGTCACACTCCGCGTTCCGGAATCCATTGTGCGGGTGCCCACTGACAACGCGCGGCTCCCGACGGGGGAGACGGGCGCGGCCGGGAAGAAAAAGGGGCGGCGCCCACCGGTTCTCCCGGTGGGCGCCGCCCCTGCTCGCTGCCGAGCGGGCGTCAGCCGCGACGGCCCCGGCCCCTGCCGCTCTGGCCCCCGTCGTGGTCGCCGTGGTCCTGGTCGTCGTAGGAGCCCAGCAGCTCGTCCGCCAGGCTCGGCAGGTCGTCCAGCGGGGTCTCCTCGGCCCAGTCGGGGCGCGGCCGGCGGCGGGGCGTGCCGTCGGCGTCGAGTTGGGGCATCTCGCGGGTGCGGTCCTCGGTGCCGTCGGGGCCGACGGCGGACCGCTCCTCGCGGAAGAAGCCGGGCGGTACCCGGTGCGCCGGGTCCTCGTCGCGTACGGGAGGCAGGACGGCCGTCTCGTCGGCCGCGGTCGGGGGCACCGGCGGCAGCACCGCGGTCTCGTCGGCAGGGCCGGTCGGCACCGGCGGAAGGACCGCCGTCTCGTCCGCCGCACCGGACACGGCCGGCTGGGGCAGCTCCGCGGTCACCTCGGCGTCGGCGCTCTGCCCGGCGGAGCCGTCGCGCTCCCCGGTCACCCGGCGCAGCACCGCCGTCCCGTCCGTGCCGGGCGAGACCACCGGTGTCGGAACGGTCTCCTCGGCGCCCGGCGTCGCGCCCGGTCGGGCGCCTGCCGCGTCCGTCCGCGGCGCCACGACCGGCGTGGGCACGGTCGAGGCGTCCGGTGCCACGCCCGGTGCGTTCGGCAGGGGC